>CALGGL010000352.1 GCA_937915975.1 uncultured Lachnospiraceae bacterium
TATATTTAGCACGGGTTTGCGTATATTTATAAATGATTATTGGTGATTCACCATCGGCAGACGGCTATATGACATTTTTGGCAGGAAGCTATACGGAGGATGCGCTTTATCTGGGATTTTCAAGACCGATGGAATCCGGTCCTGTAAGCATACTTTTTAATCTTTCCGACAGTATGGAATATGATGGTTTAAAATGTCGTTTTGAATACGTTTCTTTAGATGGCTTTAAGCCTATGAAGGTTCTTGACTATACACAGGAGTTTACTCATTCGGGCGTTATTATGTTTATACCGCCTGCTGATATGAGACCTCTTACACTTGAAGGAAAAAATGCATACTGGATTCGTATTGTAAGATATCATGTAAATGAGGATGCGGAAAAATATGAAAATCTTCCTTTTGTTAATGATATCTGTCTAAATGCGGTTCAGGTATCCAATATAGAGACAAGACCTACACAGTCGTTTTTTGTTGAAGAGATAAAGCCGGGTATGCAATTTTATCTCGGTGTTACTCACATACTTGACGCTGATGTATGGGTCAATGAGATGGGACGTCACTCCAGAGAGAGGATGATGACCATGTGGGAGGAAGAACCGGAAAATGTAATTATAGAGCAGGACAGCATGGGTGGAATTACGGCATTTTACAGAAGATGGTATGAGACGGACCGCCTTGAAACTGCCGACAATCCGCGAAGCTATCAGCTTGACCGCCTGCTTAACAGGATAATATTCGGTGATGGAATTAAGACGTGGATTCCTTCCGTTACGGATGATGAAGCGATAAGATGTACTGTAAGATGCTGCAACGGAAGGGACGGCAATGTTGAGGCGGATATGATAACAGAGCCTCAGGGATATCTGATGTATATCGGAGGTATAACCAATCCTATAAAGGCATACGGAGGAAGCAATATCGAGGAGCTTGATAAGGCTTTGGAAAGAGGAGCAAGCGTCTTAAGCAGCAGAAACAGACTTGTTACCATGCAGGATTATATCCGTGTAATATATGCTTATTCGGATACGATTGATAAGGTTAAGGGAATTATCGGACAGACGAAAAATGGTGATGGAAAGGCTGGAGATCTGACCTTCGTGCTTTTAATGAAGGACTATATCGAGGGCTCTTACTCGTTCCACCGCCTTGTAAGAGGACTTACCGATTATCTTCTGGCACGTTCCGAGATAACTGTTACCGATAATTATCTGCATATAGTAGAGCCTACCTTTGTGGAGCTTTCGGTTTCACTTTGGATAAATGTAATAAATATTGATGACAGCTTTGAGATTCAGGCGCTTATGCAGCAGGCTTTGGATGATTTCCTTGATCCAGTCAGCAATCCGGGACTTGATATAGGAATGCTGCCAAGACGTTCACAGCTTTTGATGAGGCTGAACAGTCTGAAAAATAAAGCTATAGTTAAAAAGTCAGTAGTAATTGCAAAGTTTAGGGATGAAAAGGGTATACATGAGATGGATCTTGAGGATGTCACAATTACTCCTTTTATGGTAGCAAAAAACGGTGAACACAAGGTACATATTTTGAATTAATTATAGAGATATAGGAGAGATTTGGATGCTGGAATACATAAGCAGTGATAAAAAAACCTATGACGAAAGGTATGAAGAGGCTATTTCCAAAATACCTCTTTATACAAAGGAATGGACTAATTATAATCCTTCTGACCCGGGTATAACTATTCTTGAGGTTTTGACCGGATATGAAACCCTTGCGCAGGAGCGTATAGACAGGGTTCCTTTTGCGGTGCGTGAAAATCTGCTTAAAATGATGGGATTTAGCATAAGAAAGGGAAGACCGGCGAGACTTCTTCTTTCTGCAGAGGGACTTAGCTCACCTGTTACAATTCCGGCTAATCATAGATTTGTTATCGGAGATTTAATATTTGAAACTAACAGACGTATAGAGCTTTCCGGAGCAAGGATGCTTGGAGTTTTTTCAAAAACAGCGGACGGATATAAGGATTGTTCGGGTGTATTGGATAAGGAAACCAGAGTTCCGATTAGTATATTCGGGAAATATCCACAGGAGAAAAACGCAGTATATTTTGTGGCGGATAAGCTTCCGGATCCGGGTGAGGAGCTTATCTTATATGTGGAGCTTAATGTTACGACCAACAGAAATCCGCTTACTGAAAAGATGAAGAATCCTTTTGCGGATGTATCCTTTGAAGTTCTGACGGAGTTGGGCTTTGTTCCTTGTAAGGTAAGGGATTTTACAAGTGCATTTTTAACAGGCGGTGAGATTCGTATACGTATGCCGGAGGAACCTGTTACGTACTCAAACGGATATGATGAGGAAGACGATAATAATTCTCTGACATCAGACAGACCACCTATGGAGGGATATCTTTTGCGTGCGGTACTAAAGGAAGCAAACTACGATGTTGCACCTAAGGTTACAGCCATACATCCGTTTTTATTTGAGGTATGGCAGAAATTTTCGATGTCTGAATGCCTTACATATCAGAGAACCTCGGATATAACTGTCAAAAGCTCCTTTATAGGAGAGGCTTATGTAGATGTATATTGCAAGGAAGAAAAGGGAAACTCTTACCGTAAATATATGTATGCATCTGCATTTAATGAAGAAGGACGTTTTTATACGCAGACGATGTCAGAGGATGGCTTTTATCATATAGACTTTGACAGTAAGCTTACAGGATATGGTCCGGAGAAGGTTAAAAACTGCGTAAAGATTGTATGCTACTCGGAAGAGGTTATGCGAAGATATTCAATCGGCAGGGTTTTGGGATATGATAATCAGACTATTGACCTTCCGTTTGATCATCTTGTGTCGGAGGGATTTTCGATAATAGCAAGAAGAGAGGACGATGAGGGTGGATATATATATGATTTTGTCCGTCCTGAATATGAGGGTGAGGATGCACTCTTTTATCACCTTCTTGAAAATGATGGCAAAATCATTATAGAAGATGCCGGAGATTTTATAGGAGCGGAGCTTTTTCTTGCAGGTATAGCAGTTACACGGGGAAAAGACGGAAATATCCGTGAAGGAAATGAACTTATATCGTCTAAGCCTGTTTCGTCTGAACCGATACATTTTTATAATCCGGGACCGGGAACCGGCGGAGCGTATCGTGAGCGTTTAGAGGATGTCAGGAGACGTTTTCTCGCAGATATGGAAAAGTCCTATACGGCAGTTACCGAAAATGATTTTGAACAGCTTGTAAAGAATACACCGGGACTTATAATCGATAAGGCAAGAGCCTATATGGATGAAGAAAAAAATATGGTTAGAATTGCCGTTAAGCCTGGGATGGATGAAGAATTCCCTAAGCTTTCGGATTATTATAAAAAGATTATTATGGAGCATCTTGATATGAGAAGGCTTCTATCTACGAGAATTGAGCTTACCTCACCG
>CALGGL010000353.1 GCA_937915975.1 uncultured Lachnospiraceae bacterium
AAAGATGAAAAAGGAGAAGTAGATCCTCCAGAAAATATATATGAAATGATAAAGTTAGAAGTTTATTCTGACAGTGATGAAAAAGAAATATCATTTTTATCTGATGACTTTAATATAAATAACTTGGAAGGAAGACAAGTAATGGATGTAGATGGAAAAATATATCCATTTACTAAATCAATGAAATTAAGAAAAGGAGATCATATTGTTAAACTATACTTAAATGAAACAAAAAATACTTTTAATTTATTTTTTATTAATTTCAATACTGGTTTTATCTTCATGCGGTAAGAAATCTGCCACAAAAGAAGCTTCGGAATCCGAGCAGGAGATAACAGATAATATATCAGTTGAGATAACAACGACTGATATTCAGTCAACCACTGAAGAACCAACTACCGAAGAACCAAAGGAAGAAAATCCGATAGATTTTAAGGCTTACTGGGAAATTGATAAAAATGTTTATGCTTATATAGAGATACCGGATACACGAATTTCATATCCTGTTTTGCAAAGCGATGATGAACAGCCGGAGGATTATTATCTGGATCATAATCTTGACGGAAGTACGGGATATCCGGGATGCATCTATACGCAGAGACTTAACAGTAAGGATTTTGATGATTACAACACCATCCTTTATGGTCACAATATGAAAAATGGTGAGGGCTTCCGTGATCTGCATAAGTTCAGTGATAAGGATTTTTTTGACAACAATAAATATGTGTATATTTATACACCGGATGAGCTTCTAACTTATGAGATATTTGCAGCATATGAGTTTAACGATGACCACATTATATATGCTTATGACTTTTCCAATGAAAAAGGGTATCAGGAATATATCGATATGCTTAAAAATTACGGAAGTGGATATTTTCGTGATGTGGATAGTCTGACGACCGATGACAGGATAATAACGCTTTCCACCTGTACGAGCATTGATATTAAAAGATATCTTGTTCAGGCAAAGCTGGTGGATAAGAAAGGACTATATTTGAAGTAAGTATGCGTTGTAATTTATGTTTACCTGTATGAATTTATGATTTGGGTTAAAGATTTAAGTAAGGAAAATTGAGTATATATTTTAATAATTTATTTAAGGAAAAAAGAATGCTTATCATATATTTTATCATAATTAACTTAATAGCCTTTATCCTTTATGGTATAGACAAGAAAAAAGCCATTAAGGATAGATTTCGAATACCGGAGCGGGTGCTGATATTTGTTGCGATAATCGGCGGTGCTTTGGGTGCATTTCTTGGTATGCACATTTTTCATCACAAGACTAAAAAGAAAAAGTTCAGTATAACTGTTCCCGTAGTTCTTGTAATCTGGATTTTGCTGGTTATCTGGGGCTTTTATCAGAATCATCATATAGTTATTACAGAGTATACCTATCAAAATGAAAAGATAGGCGACGATTTAAACGGATATACGATAGTTCAGGTTTCGGACTTGCACAATCAGTATTTTGGATTTGACGAGAGCAGGCTCATAGATGAAATCAGAAAATGCAATCCTGATATTATCGTTGTGACAGGGGATGTGGTTGACTCTTCACATACAAATTATAAAAGGGCACTTAGCTTTATGAAGCAGGCTAAAGAAATCGCACCTGTTTATTACATAACCGGCAATCATGAGAAATGGCTTGAAGAAAAAAAGTCTGATAATATAAATGCCTTCTACGATGATATTAAAAATGAGGGTATTAATTTCATAGACAACGAGACAGCTTACATAGATGATAAATATTATCTGATAGGGCTTTCGGATGATGAGCTTGGCAGCGGTAAATTAGAGGAGCTTTCTAAAGAGCTTCCAAAGTATAAGCTTAAGATACTCCTTGCACATGAGCCGGCATATTATGATAATTATGTGGCATGCGGTATGGATTTGGTTATAACGGGACATGTTCATGGCGGACAGTTTGTTGTTCCGGGCAAGGGTGGATTTGTGTCACCGGAATTTGAATTTTTCCCGGAGCTTTATGAGGGCGTGCACACTTATAAAGATACTACAATGATAATAAGCAGAGGACTCGGTAACAGTGTAATTCCGTTAAGAGTTAATAATTATCCCGAGCTGGTTGTGATAAAGCTTGCGAAGTAAGAGGTAAAAAAATGAAGGATAACAGTATATATAAAAAGGCTCTTAAGCTTGCGGTTCCCATGATGATTCAGAGCGGAATTACCAATGCGGTAGGGCTTGTAGACAATATAATGGTTGGAAGTCTCGGTACTGAGAGTATAACAGCTGTTTCCATAGCGGGACAGCTGATATTTGTATTTAACCTGGCTATATTCGGAGGTTTGTCGGGACCCGGAATCTACGGAGCACAGTACTTTGGACACGGTAATACTGAGGGTGTTAAAGGAATCTTCAGACTAAAATTCTGGATAGGACTTTTATGCACGATAGCCGGTGTCTTAGTATTCATTTTTGCAGGAGATGCACTTATAAGACGATATCTTACCGGTGAAGGAAATGATATTGACCCTGTGATTACACTTAAATACAGCAGACAATACCTGGATATCATGCTCATAGGATTTTTGCCGTTTACGATAACGCAAGTTTATGCGGGAAGTCTTAGAGAAACCGACGAAAGTGTCAAGCCGATGGTCGCGGGTATAGCTTCTGTTTTTGTAGATGTGGTATTTAATTATCTTTTGATATACGGCAAATTCGGCTTGCCGAGACTGGAGGTAAGAGGTGCAGCCATTGCGACGGTTATAGCAAGATTTGTGGAGATGGGCGTTGTAGTTATATGGGCGCATAAAAGAAGTGATATACATACCTTCCTTAAGGGTATATATAAGACTTTAAAGGTTCCTGCAGAAATGACCAAAAAGGTTTTGGCAAAAAGCTTTCCTATATTTATAAATGAGTTCCTGTGGGCGGGAGGATTAGCTTTTCTTACACAGATTTATTCAAAACGCGGACTTGATATAATTGCAGGGCTCAATATATCAAATGCAATTTGTAACCTTTTAAATGTAGTATTTATCGCTTTGGGAAGTGCCGTAGGCATTATCATCGGACAGATGCTTGGTGCATCGGAGTATGAAAAAGCAAAGGTAAGCTCCGTTAAGTTGATGTGGTTTACGAGTGCTATATGTGTACTTTTAACAATAATATTGGTATCTATTTCGGGAGTATTTCCGAAGATATATAATACAACGGACGCAGTCAGAGATTACAGCACAAAATTTATAATAATTACGGCACTGTTTTTTCCGATACAGGGCTTTTTAAATACGCTTTATTTTACACTCCGTTCCGGTGGAAAGACAGTTATCACATTTTTATTTGATAGCGGATTTTCGTGGGTTGTATCTGTTCCTGTGGCGTATATTATATGCACATTTACGGGACTTCCGATACTTTGGATATATGTAACGATACAGGCGCTTGATATAATTAAAGTTGTGGTTGGATATGTACTTATCAAAAAGGGGATTTGGATTACAAACTTGGTTGGTTAGTGAGGAAAGCGTACATTTGACGAGCATCGTCCATCGAACCGACAGGCGAGATGGTTGAGGAAAGGAGACGGCTTATGAAGAATACAGAATCAAAATCACAAAATAAGCATGATAAGCTTGAAACAAAAATAGAAAAACATCACGAACGAATAGAAGAAAAAATGGAAGAGCGTAGCAAGGAACATCGTGAACGAAAGGAAGAACGTAGAGAACGCTATGAGGAGTACAAGGAATTTGTAGAGGAAAGACGTGAGGAGATAAATTCTCTCATGAGTCAAAAATCCCTTAAGGATATAATCAAGGGAGCATTTTCCATCAAAGCGGATACTGCCGAGCCGGAGATAATCAGAGAGAGAATATTAAGCGGCGGAAAAGTCACCGGCACCAATATGGTAATCATGATGTGTGCGATTATGATTGCATCTGTAGGACTTACGGTTAATTCGACTGCCGTAATAATCGGCGCGATGCTGGTATCCCCACTTATGGGAAGCATACTTGCTCTTGCTTACGGTTCGGTAACGCGTAATCCGATTCTTTTAGAAAGACATGGTACAGGCTTTATACTTCAGATAGTTGTAAGTCTTTTTACCTCAACGATATATTTTTTGATAGCACCTATAAGTGTGGCAACACCTGAGCTACTTGCCAGAACATCACCATCCTTTTATGATGTGCTTATAGCAACCTTCGGAGGGATAGCCGGAATAATCGGACAGACACGTGAGGATAAGTCCAACACCGTTATACCGGGTGTAGCTATCGCAACCGCACTTATGCCGCCTATATGTACCTGCGGCTTTTCGATAGCCAACGGCAACTGGGAGATGCTAAAGGGAGCGGCATATTTATTCGTTATAAACTGTTACTTTATATATTCGGCAGCAGAGGTTGTGCTTGCTGTCTTGGATTTACCTGAAGCGGCAAAGCTGTCACCGGCTGAAAGAAAAAAATACAGAAGAAGAAAATACAGGACTACTTTTATAGTGCTTTTGCCTTGTATCGCATTTCTTTTTTCCATACATATGCAGGGGTAGATTTTTTTATTGATATTTCAGACAATATGTTTTATATTAATTGTGTTAAAAACTATACTAGGGAGAATATTAAAATGAGTATTAGAATTGGAATTATGGGATACGGTAACCTGGGACGTGGTATAGAATGTGCGATTAAGCAAAATGATGACCTTAAGCTGGTTGCTGTATTTACAAGAAGAAATCCGGAAACAGTAAAGATTCTTACCGAGGGTGTGAGCGTATGTGCGGCTGATACCGTAACCGAGTGGAAGGACAAAATTGATGTTCTTATTCTC
The DNA here is from genome assembly GCA_937915975.1 of uncultured Lachnospiraceae bacterium. Lineage (GTDB taxonomy): Bacteria > Bacillota > Clostridia > Lachnospirales > Lachnospiraceae > Coprococcus_C. The sequence goes on from CALGGL010000353.1 coordinate 4,807, forward strand.
TGCGGAGGAAGTGCTACCGACCTTCCAAAGCAGACACCGGAGTATGCAAAGTATTTCAATGTTATTGACAGCTTTGATACACATGCAAGAGTTCCGGAGCATTTTGCAAATGTTGATGCTTCTGCTAAGGCAGCAGGTAAGGTTGGAATAATTTCTGTAGGTTGGGATCCGGGTATGTTCTCACTCAACAGATTATATGCAAACGCAATCCTTCCTGATGGTGCAGATTATACCTTCTGGGGTAAGGGCGTAAGCCAGGGACATTCAGATGCTATAAGAAGAATCGAGGGCGTTAAGGATGCAAAGCAGTACACAATTCCTGTGGACTCTGCTCTTGAGGCTGTAAGAGCAGGCAAGAATCCTGAGCTTAACACAAGACAAAAGCATACCAGAGAATGCTTCGTTGTACTTGAAGAGGGCGCAGATGCTGCAAAGGTAGAAAATGAAATTAAGACTATGCCAAACTACTTTGCTGATTATGATACAACAGTTCACTTTATAAGTGAGGAAGAGCTTAAGGCAAATCATAGCGGTATACCACACGGAGGATTTGTTATCCGTTCAGGTAAGACAGGCTGGAATCTTGAGAACAATCATGTTATCGAATACAGCTTAAAGCTTGACTCCAATCCTGAATTTACTTCATCTGTTCTTGTTGCATATGCAAGAGCTGCATATCGTCTTAACAAGGAAGGCATGAGCGGATGTAAGACCGTATTTGATATAGCACCGGCTTATTTAAGTCCAAAGAGTGGTGACGAGATAAGAGCTCATCTTCTCTAAATTATATAAGGCTGCAAATGTTACCATATTTGAAGTAAAAGCTGAATGATTCGTGGGTACAGGTGGTAACAAAAAAACAAAAAAATGGAAAAATGTTACCAAATTTGAAGCAAAATCGGTACGGTTGCGGGAACGGGTGGTAACAAAAAGCAAAAAAATAGAAAATTGTTACCAATTTTGAATCAAAATCAGTCCGGTTGTGGGTATGGGTGGTAACAAAAAGCCCAAAAAACTAAAATTGTTACCATTATGAGATGAAAATCGACCTGATTATTATAATGTGACATTGTGTATGTCCCCCGCGACATATTTGTCTTTGAAATATATATAAAAAGGAGGTTAATAGCATGGAAAATTACGAAGATATTGAAAATATCATTGAACTTTTAGATAGCAAAATGGGTAT
>CALGGL010000354.1 GCA_937915975.1 uncultured Lachnospiraceae bacterium
TTTATAAGAATATAATACTCTATTTTTGATATATTTTTCAAAAGTTTTAAGAAATCTTACTAACAAATTATTTTTGACTTCTTCTTTATTATTTAATGCTTTTAAGAAACTGATTGACTTTTCGTTTGGTTTTTGTTCAATTTTTAATTTCTTTTTATGTATAGATTTAATTATATGAAATCTAATATTTTTTTTAATTAATTTTTTTTCATTTATTTTTTTACAATATATTCTCCCACCAACTGTTTTAGTTCTTGATAAATTTACAAAAAATAATTTTAAAAAATAAATACGATTTTTATAAATAATCTTTTCTATTATACCTTCTCGTGTCATAACCTAACTCAAATTTCTATATATAATCCAAAGCTGTTCATCCCGGTTTATGATGTATTATTCTTTTACTGAAATGTTTTCAGCAGCCTTTTCGGCATCGCTTATTGATGTATCGGTAGAAGCAGCTATATCTGATGTATCTATGGTTTGCGGCATATTGTTCTTCATAGCCTCATAGAGCTGTCTGGCAAGTCCGATTCCGCCCTGGTCGGAAACCGCCTGAGCATACTGCTGAATTCGCATATCGCCGAACATTTTCTCGTAATCACCCTTTTCGTCATCAGCTCTCATAACAGTATTTTCCATTGATTTATAGACCTGCTCAACCATATAAGCCTCAAACTGCTTACAGGCCTCCATCATCTCAGCATCTGTCGGCTGTGTGGATTTATTTTTATTTTGAAACGTTTTCTCTACATCCGACTGACGGGTAGAATTAATTATAGAAGAATAATCTGTTGTTCCTATAACATCCATAGCGATTTCTCCTTATATGGTTCCAACTATCTCAAGTTATTTGCCTGCTGCATCATTTCATCAGTTGCCTGTATAGCCTTTGAATTCATTTCATAGGCTCTCTGTGCCACGATGAGGTTAACCATTTCATTTGCTACATCTACGTTTGAACCTTCTCTGTAGAACTGATGTGTCTTACTTGGAGTAAGTGTTGCATTTCCCTGTTCTGCCACCGCATCGCCGGATGCAAGTGTTACCGAGAAGTTATTATTTCCTTCTTTATGTAAGCCCGCAGGATTGTTGAACTGATATAATCCGAGTCTTACTTCCTGACCGTTATTTAACAGCGGCTGGAAGTTTCCGTCATCTCCCGCAAAACCGATTCTTCCGTTATCATCTATCTGTACATCTGTTGCCACCCTGTTAAGCGGAAACAGGATATTGTTACCGTTTGTATCAAGCACCGGATATCCGTCTGAGGTACAAAGGAGATTACCGTTTGCCGTCGGTGAAACTATAAAGTTTCCGTCTCTTGTATATTGGAGCTCACCGTTTATGGTTCTTACCTGGAAGAAACCGTCTCCTTCGATAGCTATTGCAAACGGATCCTCAGTTGCAAGAAGCTCACCCTGGGTAAACATACTTGTAATAGCCGCAGTTCTTGAACCGAGTCCTACCTCTGCGGCAACAGGCTTCAAATCACCGGCATTATTGGTGGATTTTGACTGGAGATTCTGGTATAAAAGAGATTTAAAGCTTGCCTGCTGTGTCTTATATCCTGAAGTATTAACGTTTGCCACATTATTTGCTATTGTATCTACATTTGTCTGCTGTGCTCTCATTCCTGATGCAGCAGTCCATAATGAACGCATCATAATCCTGTACCTCCCGACTCTTTATATCTGATAATCCAAATTCAATCATCTAATTGTTTTATCGGCTTATTTTTCTATGTCTTAACCTTATACCTGACCGATAGTTACTGTTTTTTCAAGTATGTCATCCAATGTCTGAACCATCTTCTGGTTAGTCTCATATGCACGGGTTATGGCTATCATATCAACCATTTCCGTAACCATATTAACATTGGACATTTCAAGATACCCTTGGGTAAGTGTTGCATTGGCAGGGATCTGTGTTGCTCCGTCTACTGCCTCATACATATTCTCACCATAGCTTGACAGGTATTCATAGCTTTCAAAATCAGTAAGTCCTATGGTTGCAACGTAATTATTATCTGCATATATATCACCGTTTTCGCCTATTGCAACATCTACGAAATTGGCATTTGGTATCTGTATAGGGTTACCGTTTTCATCAAGTACGGAATCTCCGTCCTTAGTCTGAAGGAAGCCCTCCTTGGTAACGGTAAAATCTCCGTCTCTGGTATATCTGATATGTGCATTTCCTTCTTTATCTATCATTCTTATGGTAAAAAAGCCCGAACCGCCTATAGCCACATTATACACATCTCCGGTTTCCCTGAAGCCGCCCTGGGACATATCATAGAAAGTTTCACCGATTTTGGTACCCAGCGCAACGCCGCCTATACCTCTTTTAATATTCGGTCCCTCCGTATTATCGTCAATCTTAACAGCAAGCTGTCTTGCAAAGGATTGGGATGTAGCATCGATTTTCTTGAATCCGGTTGTGTCCGCATTTGCCATGTTGTTGGTTACAACATCCATACGTCTTTCTTCATTTCTAAGTCCCGTCCACGCTGTATATAGGCCTCTTACCATACAATCACTCCTTAAATCTACTTTTTCTCGCTTAAAAATTCAATATACTTGCCTGTTCCTATGGCAACCGCCGTAAGCGGTTCCTCGGCTGTCATGGTGGTTATACCTGTATTTTCCTCTATAAGCTCTTCAAGTCCATGGAGTAATGAACCGCCTCCCGTGAGGACAATTCCCCTGTCGGCTATGTCAGCCGCAAGCTCCGGAGGTGTTCTTTCAAGAACCGAATGAACCGCATCCACTATCTGTGCGGTTACCTCTCTTAATGCTTCCTCAGTCTCATCCGAGGATACCGTCACCGTCTTCGGAAGTCCGGTAACAAGGTTTCTTCCTCTTATATCCATGGTTATATTTTCAGGTCTCTTATAACAGGTACCGATATTAATCTTTATCTCTTCCGCGGTCCGTTCACCTATGAGAAGGTTGTGTCTTTTCCTCATAAATCTTACTATCGCCTCATCAAAGTCGTCACCGGCAACTTTTATAGAGGTTCCGACAACTGTTCCCTCAAGTGATATAACCGCTATATCGGAGGTTCCTCCTCCTATATCTACTATCATGTTTCCGCAAGGTCTTGATATATCTATTCCTGCACCTATTGCTGCCGCAACCGGCTCTTCTATTATATATACATCTCTTGCTCCTGCCTGATAGGTGGCGTACTCTACCGCTTTTTTCTCAACCTCGGTTACTCCCGAAGGTACACAGACGCTTATTCTCGGTCTTCTTCCGAAAAAGCTTTTACCTACCGCCTTTTGGATGAAATACTTAAGCATCTTCTCAGTAATAGTAGAATCAGAAATAACCCCATGCCTAAGCGGCCTTACAGCCACTATATTGCCCGGGGTCCTTCCCAACATCAGCCTGGCTTCCTCGCCAATAGCTTTTATTCTATCTGCATCTCTGTCGTATGCTACGACAGACGGTTCTCTCAAAACTACGCCCTTGCCCTTTACATAAACAAGTACGCTGGCTGTTCCCAAATCTATACCTATATCCGAACTTGCCATCGTTTACTCCTTTCCCGCTATCATATATATCGTCAATATTTTATAAATCATTAGCTTTTCTTAAAATTATCAGTGATGCCGGCTCACCCTCAAGCCATTCCATCTTTATCTCTGTGATATCCATTATCTGGTCGAGCTTCTCTATATAGCTTCTCCAGTTTGTCACCTTTTCCTGATTCATAAAAGGCTTTCTCATAGTGGATATACTGTCAAATCTGTCATGCAAATCATTAATAAGCATTCTGCTGTCCATACCGAGGAAATCACATCCCACGAGCTCATTCATCTTTTTATTGGCAAACAATACCTCACCGGAATATGCATCCCTTACAAATACACCCACTTCAAAATTATTGTATGTTTCTATCAAATGTTTATTCACATTTCTTATATTATCATCACCCACGGCATTTTCTATCATGTTCTGAATTATGAGTGAAATACTCTTTAAAAACCTTAAATCCTCCTTGGAAAAAACTCTTTCGTTTCTGTCCTCGGCAAAGAACACTACCCCGTTAAGCTTACCTTTCATATAGATAGGATATGCAACAACCGCCTTGAGATTGTAACGCATTATACTGAGCTTTGTTTCTCTTGTGTAGTTGGCATTATCCACAAGATGTATGCCGCCGCCGTTTTTTATATTCTGTTCTACTATATACATATTTTCCGATAAGGTTTCCAATAAATCGGAATCCGGCTGTCTTCCGGTTATATTAAAGTAATTTCTTATCTTATATTCCTTGACATTATGCTTCGAGCGCGTATATACAAATGCCTCGCCGAGATTAAGATGATTGCAGACCTCGCCGAGAGTTTCTTCAATTACTTCATTTATGGAGTTATAAAGATTGCTGTTAATCTTTGAAAGCGCATTGGTCATAATGTTCTGACCGGCGAGCTCCTCACGAAGCTTGGCACCTACACCCTTAGTCTTGGCTATCTCTATCTCTGCGGCAAGCTTCTTTTCAACATAATCCGATATAAATTCCGCTACATCGCAAAAGTCATGAAAATAAGCTTTCAGCCTTTCATTTTCCCCTTCTGAAAATGCACCGACTACCCATATAGCATTTATCTTCTTATTCATCCATATCGGCGCAGCCATAACATTTCCACCGCTTGTAAGCGTCATCGGCCTAACGGTAGGCTCCTCTGTTTCAAGCATTTCTTCCTTTAAAATATTGAAGCTTTCCTGATACTTTGGATTTTCAAATATGTCATAGAAAACGCCAAGGTTGGCATCCGGTCCCGTTGGATTATATATCATTTTTCCATCAAGACCAACATAGACAGAATAAAGACCGGTAATATCAGAAAATGCTCTTAACGCATCCTCAAGCTTTTCATCATTTTTGATAAGCTCAAAGCCCTCTTCTAAATCAGCATTCTTCTTATGTTTCTTAAGCCCATCCTGTTTTTTCTTCTTATCCTTCTTATCTTCCTTCTTGGAAATATAATATTCCAATATTATATTGCCATCTTTTCCTTCAGATATACTTACTTCGTTGGTAACATCATAAACCTCGGCATCATCCCCCACCATTCGATAGCTGTGAGCATAGTCCTTGACCTTTGTGTCTATGGCGTCTTTAATTACTGCCTTAACCTTATCCCTATCCTCCGGGAAAATGTAATCATCCGTAAGCTTTAAGCCCTTTGTGATCATCTCCGGATTCATACCGATTATCGACGCATTAGGAGAAATGTATTTCAAAGTAAATTTGCCGTCATCAGGCGTATATTCTTTTACAACTACTACATAGCCTGACTTGCTTATAGCTTTTAAAAGATATTTATTTTCAAAAAGCATGTTCTCTCTCCTCCTATCACTATTTTCTTGTAACATACCCTAATTATATAAAATATTCATTTCTTTTACATTACATTTTTTGTTATAAAATGGCTGCTGCACAAGACTATGCAGCAGCCACATGATAAATTATCTTATCTATAAATTATCTTTCCAAATCAGGGAATGCCTGATCTGCAACTGTCTTGGTTTCATTACATGCCGTAACAACATTTTCAACAGACTTAAGAAGTGTAGACATATACTCACTTACACTCTCGCATTCTCTCTTAACAGACATCCTTGTATTGTAAGCCTCAACTCTTGCCTGATTTTTCATCTCCTCACACTCTGCATTTGTCTGCTCCGTAAGGACACGGCAATTATATTCGGTCTCTTCTCTAAGTGTATCTGTTTCTTCCTTTGTTGTACGCTTTAATTCTTCACAATCAGCATAGGTAGTCTCTCTTAATTCCTGACATGCGCTCTGTGTCTCAGAATTTAACTGGTCACATGAGGACTGGGTTTCATTACGGAGTCTCTCGCACTCGGCATTGGTTTCATCAGCAAGTCTCTGACATTCAGCATTGGTTTCGTCTGTAAGCTCCTTACACTCCTTCTGTGTCTGGGCCATAAGTGCATCTGCACTCTCTCTTGCCTGTAAAAGAGTTCTTGAAATAGACTCATATCTCATAGCTGACTCTTCTTCTCTTGCCTTGTATGTCTCTAACTGGTCTCTCATCTGGGTAATCTCGACCTGAAGCTCATCATTTACATTTTTAAGATTGTCTATAGTACTGCTTGACTCATTTAAGTTTACTTCTCTCATAGTATGAAGATTCTTAACTGACTCGCTTAACTTAAGTATATTATTTTTTAACTCCTCAACTTCCTTCTCATGCTCCTTGTTAAGATCCTCTACGTAAAGCTCCGTAGCTCTCTTATCATATCCACCAAATGATGCTGTTTTTATCTGTAACTCCATTTTGCATGTTCCCCTTTCAAAATTATAACGTTTATTCGTCCGTTCAGTTTCAAAAACATACGGCCACAATATCTTTGCAGCTTTTACTTTGCTCATTATATCACAAGAATCGACAATATGCACTCATTTTTTATTAAAGTAATTGTAGGTCCTTTATTACTACATTTATCATAAAATG
>CALGGL010000355.1 GCA_937915975.1 uncultured Lachnospiraceae bacterium
CCCATCAGGTCAAAAACCCTGAGTGGAATACCTGTTTTTATAGGCTTATTGGTCATATTAAGATTTATCTTACTGCACTTAATAATCTGCGGCATCATATTGTTGGAATCTGCACCGCCTCGATTATTAATCTTCGGTATCATGGATGCATCACTTAAGGTCCATAGGTCCATTTTGAATTTTTCACTTATTGCTTTAAGTACACGTATTCTTTCCTGTTCCGTGCATTTATACCCGATATATGTATCGGCAACTATCGCTTTTGTATTCTCCCTGTAATCCTCGGCAAGAGGTATCCAGTCAGCATATTTTTTAAACTCTTCTGCCCATTCATCAGATATGGAATCTTCTATAAAATTATACCCATAAACATTAAGCTGCGCATCGATAAGTCCCTCGACGTAACCTCTCATATAATCCGGCAAATCCTTTTCAATGGAATTATACCTTGTCTTTTCCGAATAAAGAGAGCCAACAAAGGAAATGTCACAATCGTACTCCTTATGGTCATTTACCGTAAGTTTTATACTATCCCAGGTCGCAAGGTCACAGCCAAGCGGCATATAAAATATACAATCGGGATTATACGGTGCAAATTTTTCATACTGCATCCTGTCAAACAGAAAAATTCTGTTGGTCGGATAATCTATGGTTTTAGAGTAAAGCTGAAACTGCGGACAATCAACCGTCCATGAAATATAAGGTATTTTAAACACCTTACAGGTTCTTGCTATAATCGGCTGAAAATTAACCGAAAACACGCAATCGACATCACGATTTGCCTGGATTACGCCTGCCAAGGCCTCAAGATACGCTGTATCATAATCCACGCTGTCAAACATCCTGTCAAAGGGTACAAGCGTGTAACCAAGCCGTTTAATGGCATTGGTTATTCCATCCTCACATATGCTTTTCCATCTGCAAAATATAATCTTCATTATTCGAGTTTTTCCTCTGCTTCTTCCACTGACGCATAGCCATATAGCTTAGCCGTATTGGACATAATCATATACGCAAGATTTTTACCGTCCTGATTAAGCTTTGCGATAAATCTTCCGTAAAGCACAAGCGTATCATCCGAATAAGTACCTATCTCTCCTCTTAAATAAGTCTCATAAGAGGTATTGTAATGATTATCCTCATATGTATGTATACTTCTGGAATTGCCCGCCATCTTAGGATATTTTGCGGCAAACTCCTCCATCCATTCTATCTGAATTTTTATAATCTCCTCCTGAATGGCAATTCTTTCAGGACTTCTTACGGGAAGCTTAGCCTTTAGCTCTTCAAACTGCTCAGGCGATGTACTTTCCATCATACGGGCATATTTTTCGGTTATAAGATTCCATCCGTTGGCATCCGCCTCAGCAAGATCATTTCTGTAGCTTGTCAGTAAATCCTCGTTCCATGTCATATACTGACTTCTTCTCATAATAGAAAATGTATTCCAGTCATCCTGACAATCGGCTCTTCCGCCCTCATTATCAACCTTGTCAAACTGATTCCATTCTCTTAATACAATTTCTTCGATTAATTCCTCTGCCACCTTACTAACCCTGCCTTCTTTTATATCGGAAACTCTTGGTCTTATTTTATTTTCATATACATCACTTTTATCCTTATCCTCATTTACATATGCCAGCGAAGCAATCTCCGATGAATATGAATCAAGGAAAGTATCCTTTTTCTTTACTATTCTTCTCTTACTCAACTCTTCAAGTATCATTTTTGCTATATCCTCAAAGGCTGTCGCTGTCTTATCGGCAACATTTATCATATACGGGCTGTAGGAGGTATGCTCCCACGCTTCCTTTTGTATAGACATTTCCGAAATCTCATCCAAAAGCTTAACCGCACGGGACAAAGTATTAACATCCTCCAGACCGCGTCTGAGCCACTTATAATATGGTGCAAATCTCGCATTTAATATATATATTATGTGCATTGCACTTCCTATTGCCTTAGCTTTACATATATTCGCAGTGGTATAATCATGTCTTGCCATCATTCTTACATAGTTATACTGACCTGCCTGAGAAAAATCATGTATATGCTGTGCCAGCTTTAACATAATAACCTTATTTGGATAGTATTCCTTAAGAGCTGTTCTTACCCTTGAAAACTCACCCAAATCATCCCTGAAAATCCTGCCGTTTATAGCCATACTGATTCGTTCTTCCGAAAGTCTCAGCCACATCTGCTCGCTTAAGCTATACTGTCCGTATCCTGCCAAACCGCATAGCTTATCATAAAAGCCGGTGCTGTCAAGAATGGTATCGTAAAAACGTCCTATTGTGAAGACTCCTCTTCTTTCTTTTAAAACCTTATCTCCGTCTTCTCTTCTGAAAAATTCACTGCTGTAATTATCCACCAGCTTATCGTATTCCTGTTGAAGTGCCTCTCCGATTTCACTGTATATTTCATCTGTAAGCCATAAACAAAATCCCACTCCGTAATCATGATCCTTGGAAATGTCATCATCGTATTCCATACAATCCGAGCCCTCACCCACAAGACCTACGGCGATTCTTGATTCATACTCAGAGAATTTTTCCTTAATCATAGCCGCTCCATGCTCATAATAAAATGTCATGCAGCGTTCCATATTATTTTTAAATTCTCTTTTTTTATTAATATTCTTATATGAGCCGTTACCTTCATCCTTAAGCATTTTTTCGGCATCATCGAAGTCATTCATTATATGATCATAATTAGCAAGCTCATTACTTTGTATAGCCTTCTCATAGTTATCCTGAATCCTGTAATAAGCATCGGTTTTACCGACGTGTTTTTCGGTTTCCTCAAGAGCTCTTCCGTAATACTCGGCAGCTTCGGTAAACTTATTCTTATAATAGAGTGCATCACCCATTGCCGAAAGTGCGGCACTGTAATGAAAATCCTTACCGCCGTCATTTTCATATATCAAAAGCGCCTGCTCAAGATATTTCATGGCTGTATTGTAAGCCTTGTCGGAGGATGCTTCGTCCTTCTCCTCGCGGCTTAATCTCAAAAGTGTTACCGCAATATTGGTTCTTGTTGTCGCCTGTTCCATAACTGCCTTTGGATATTGGTCAACGATTTTCAGTGCCTTACCGAGCATACCGGCGGCACTTACAAAATCACCAAGCTCCTGATAAAGAAGGCTCCAGTTATTATAAAGGCTCGCATAATTAAATGCACCTTCTTCAAGCTTGTCATTATATATACTTTCAACATTTTCATATAATTTTAGGGATTTATCGAGCTTTCCGAATGCCCTGTAGGCATTGGCAATATTCAGAAGTGTGGTTGCGTACTCAACGGTTCCGTTTATACCTTGAGCAGCCATAAGCTCTAATACCTGATTTGAATATTTATCTGCTTTTTCGCCCTGACTTGTATCTCTGCAAAGTCCTATCATTTCATTAAGGAGAGTTATTGCCGAATAATAATCCTCTTCCTTATACGCCTCATCAATCTTATGTGCTAAAAACTCCTCAATGTCCTCTATTGAATCGACATCAAACATATTATCATATTGCAAAAGCACCTTATTGATGTCCATTGTAACCCTCCTTAAAATAAAGTAACCCCATAATGAATAAATTTTATCACAAATTATCGTAATATGCAATTATCATATAAGCTTAACATTACATTTTATAATAATCTATTTATAATATCGAACGCCTCATCAAGTGTTTCTTTATCTATATTTGAATAGTTCAATATAAACCTGTGTTGTATATCACTGCTTTTATAATAGTAATCCGAAATCGGCTGCATATGTATACTTTTATTTTCAAATAACCGCTTCAATTCCTCATCATTCTTTTTTGTTTCAAACTGCAAAATAAAATGCAAACCTGAATTATTTTCAATTACTCTGCATTTTTCAGACAATCGGTTTTTTTTAAGAATGTCCATAACCATATTTCTCTGTCTTGAATAATGAAGTCTCATACGATTAATATGCTTTTCAAAATATCCCTGACCTATAAATTCGGCAAGAGTATATTGTTCGAAATTTGAGACCGTGCAAGAGTAAAACGACAGTTCCTTATAATATTTATTTGCAAGCTCAACCGGTAAAACCATATAGCTTATCCTTATAGTTGGAGAAAGCGATTTTGAAAATGTATTTACATAAATCACCTTTCCACTTGCATCAATACTTTGAAGTGACGGAATCGGTTTTCCGTTCAATCTGAATTCACTGTCATAATCGTCCTCAATTATGTATCTTTCTTTCTTTTCATTTGCCCATACCAGTATCTCATAGCGTCTGCTTATCGGCATAGTTATACCCGTAGGAAAATGATGCGTCGGGCTTATATGTGCCACATCCGCCTTTACGGATTTAAGTCCTTCAACCGTTATACCCGATTCATCCATATCTGCAAATGTACATCTTGCACCGTTTTTTTCATATATCTGATAAATCTTCTTGTATCCCGGATTTTCCACACAGTAAAGCTTATCCTTTCCGAGCAGTAAAAGCAATATTCCGTAGAGATATTCCGTACCTGCACCGATCAATATCTGAGCCGGATCAACCGCCATACCCCGAAACGAATAAAGGTGAGCGGCAATTGCTTCTCTTATGGGTTTTATGCCTGCACAAAACGACTTGGTCATAAGGGCACCTTTATCACTTGAAATAGTCTCGCGCATCAGTCTTGCCCATACGGAAAAAGGAAAATTGTCCGGGTTTATCTGATTACCGGATAAATCGTATAAATAATCCTTTGCCTGCTCCGGCAGCTTTATATCTGAATTTATCCGAACAGCTTTTACTATCTTATTTTTATCCTTTATATCTGCGACATAGTATCCCTTTTTTGCAACCGAATACATATATCCTTCACTCATCAACTGGTCATATGCATTTTCAACTGTTATGGTACTAACCCCGAGATTTTTTGCAAAACTCCTTTTCGACGGAAGATGTTCATCCGGCAAAAGAATCCCATGCTCAATATCCTTTTTTATATACATATAAAGCTGTTCATACAAAGGCTTTTGGGGATCATCAAAATTATATGTAAGCATATTGTCTCCTCTGAAACTGAATATATCAAAAATATACTTTTTGAATATTTTTTTATGGTCAGTTTGAGTGTATCATATTATAAAAATATTTACAAGGAGGAAGATTTTTAATGGCTAATACACAATACGAATTAAACAAAGGTCTTGCACAGATGCTAAAGGGCGGTGTAATCATGGATGTAACCACTCCCGAGCAGGCAAAAATTGCAGAAAAAGCAGGCGCTTGTGCGGTCATGGCACTTGAAAGAATACCAGCCGACATACGTGCTGCCGGAGGTGTATCCCGCATGAGTGATCCAAAAATGATTAAGGACATTCAAGAGGCAGTCAGCATACCCGTCATGGCAAAATGCCGCATCGGACATTTTGCAGAAGCCCAGATTCTTGAGGCGATAGAGATAGATTATATAGACGAATCCGAAGTGCTCTCTCCGGCAGATGATGTATATCATATCGACAAGAGAAAATTTAAGGTTCCGTTTGTATGCGGTGCCAGAGACTTAGGCGAAGCACTCCGTCGTATAAATGAAGGTGCATCCATGATCAGAACCAAGGGTGAACCCGGAACGGGAGATATCGTTCAGGCAGTCAGACATATGCGTAAGATGAATGAAGAAATCGCCCGTATATCTTCACTCAGAGAGGATGAATTATACGAGGCTGCAAAGTCGCTTCAGGTTCCTTATGATCTTGTGCTTTATGTACATGAAAACGGAAAGCTGCCGGTAGTTAATTTTGCTGCCGGAGGTGTAGCGACTCCCGCCGATGCAGCACTTATGATGCAGCTTGGTGCCGAGGGAGTATTTGTAGGCTCAGGCATATTTAAATCAGGTGACCCTGCAAAGCGTGCCGCAGCAATAGTAAAGGCTGTAACAAACTATAATGATGCAAAGCTTATCGCAGAATTATCCGAGGATTTAGGTGAAGCTATGGTTGGTATAAACGAACAGGAAATTAAACTCATTATGGAAGAAAGAGGCAAATAAAATGAAAATCGGTATACTTGCTGTACAGGGTGCATTTATAGAGCACAAAAAGCTGCTTGAAGATTTAGGTGCACACTGCATACTGCTTAGAAAAAAGTCAGATATAACGGACGATATAGATGGTCTGGTTCTTCCCGGCGGTGAAAGCACGGTTCAGGGAAAGCTGTTACGTGAGCTTGATATGCATGAGGTTTTGAAGGATAAAATCGATAACGGACTACCCGTGCTTGCGACCTGTGCCGGCTTGATACTTCTTTCCGAGGAGCTTTCAAACGATCCGATCACCTACCTTGCAACACTTCCGGTCATTACAAAGAGAAATGCCTACGGAAGGCAGCTTGGAAGCTTTAAAAAAAACGCCAATCTGAATGAGATTGGCGGTTTTGAAATGGTCTTTATAAGAGCTCCTTATATAGAAGCCGTTAAATCTACTGATGTAAAAGTTCTTGCAGTCATAGATGATTATATCGTTGCCGTAAGATACAAAAATCAGCTTGCACTTACATTTCATCCTGAGCTCGGAAAAGACAACAGGGTGCACAGATATTTTCTTGAGATGGTCAATAAACGTTAATCGCTAAAATCAGTATCAAGTGCTATCTGCAATGTATAATCCGGATATTTTTTATTTACCTCATTAACTATATTCCGGTAAACCTCTTTTCTGTCCGGTGCATCAAAGCTTACCACTACGTCAAAACGTATGGTTTTCTTTTCCTCATTAAGATAAAATCCATGCATCTGAAGTACATACTCATTTTTAAAAACGATTTTGCTGACATCATCACGAACCTTGGCAGCATAATCGTTTTTTGTATTGACTGAATAAACACCGATAGCTGTAAGTATTACATTGTGTTTTTCAAATACAGCTATGGTAATCTGTCTTAACAAATCATCAAGGTCGTAGGCCGTATATGTATCAGGGACCTCAACGTGAACCGAACCGTTAAATGCATTTGGTCCGTAGTTATTTAAGATAAGGTCATATGCGCCCTGCACATCGGGAAAAGACGTAACCGTCTCCTTAATTCCAAGTGCAAGCTCTCTGTCAATTCTTTCACCGAGAAGCTGGGATATGGTTTCTCTAAGCATATCTATACCGGATTTAATTATTATAATTGAAATGATAGCACCAAGCCATGCCTCAAGCGAAAGTCCGGATGCCTGAAATATAACTGCTGCCACAAGTGTCGATGCAGATATAACAGAATCCATAGTTGCGTCCTGACCGGAATTAACAAGTGCATCCGAATTGGTTTTCTCACCCATTGCCTTTACATATCTTCCGAGTACAATCTTTACTACAACCGCTACCGCAACTATAACAAGAGCCACAACCGTATATTCCGGAGTCGTCGGATGAATAATCTTTTTAATGGATTCGATAAGCGAGGTAACACCTGCATAAAGAACCAATACCGCTATAACCATTGCACTTAGATACTCAACTCTTCCGTGACCAAACGGATGCTTCTTATCAGGCTCCTTTGCAGCAAGCTTTGTACCGATTATGGTTATAA
Source organism: uncultured Lachnospiraceae bacterium (assembly GCA_937915975.1). Classification (GTDB taxonomy): domain Bacteria; phylum Bacillota; class Clostridia; order Lachnospirales; family Lachnospiraceae; genus Coprococcus_C. The sequence goes on from CALGGL010000355.1 coordinate 7,541, forward strand.
GCGACGATGCCGCATCCGTTAAGTTATTTACGGCATCCATAATAATTGCTATCGAATGTGTAATAAGTCCCACAACAGCTTTAAATCCTGCCAAAAAAACATTTGCCAGTATTCCTATTATGCTTGTCCTTATAATAAGTCTGTTTCTTGAATCTATCTCTTTTGAAATATCTTCAGAATTAAGCGCATTTTGTGCTTCCTGAATATTACCCATAACAATCTCCTACAATCCCGAATCTGCTATAACAGCCTTTAATGTATCTGCCGATGCTTTAAGTGCTGCCATTTCATTTTCATCAAGTTCAATCGGGAGTAGTGTATCAACACCCTTTTCACCGACTATGGCAGGCATGGAAAGACATACATCAGAAAGTCCGAACTGACCTGTCATGAGTGTGGATACCGGAAGTATCGAACGCTCATCTCTTATGATAGCCTCACATATTCTCTTGATAGCCATACCTATACCGTAATAGGTTGCGCCTTTTTTATCGATTATCTCATAAGCAGCATTTTTAACCTGCTCCGCAAGTCTTCTTGTCTCATAGTCATGATCCGTAAAGCCTCTCATCTCGCATACCTTGTGAATCGGTACACCGGATACATTTGCAGAAGACCATGCAGCAATCTCGGAATCTCCATGCTCACCGATTATAAATGCATGGATACTACGGCTGTCAAGGTCAAGATGCTCACCGAGAAGATACTTAAATCTTGCAGTATCAAGAACTGTACCTGAACCGATTACTCTCTCTTTAGGGAAGCCTGAAAGCTTAAGAGCAGCATAGGTAAGCACATCAACAGGATTTGCAACGATAAGAAGTGTACAATCCTTATTGTACTTAACTACTTCAGGGATAATTGACTTAAAAATTCCTACATTTTTCTTAACAAGATCAAGTCTTGTCTCGCCCGGCTTCTGTGCAGCTCCTGCTGTTATGATTACAATTGAAGCATCTGATATATCCGAATAATCGCCTGCGATTATCTCAACAGGCTTAGCAAAAGGAATACCGTGACTTATATCAAGTGCTTCACCCTCTGCCTTATCCTTATTTGCATCAATCAAAACTATGTCAGAAAAAAGCCCCGATTGCATAAGCGCATATACGGATGCAGAACCTACAAATCCGCAGCCTATCATCGCACATTTTCTGCTGTCTAATTTTTTCTTAGCCATACTATACCTCCTATTATCTAATGAGACTTGAAATTATGGTAATATAATACAATTATACAGAGTATATTATCAAGTGTTTTTTAGCACATTTTAATATTCCTTTGTGATTTTTTCGACACCGTATTCTTTCATAAATTGCTTTAAGTCAGCATCAGTTCTGATTAGTGTGACATCATTGAATTTACCTGTGATTTTGTCTTTGAAACCGGCTACCTGCTCTCCGGTACATATGCTGCATCTAAGAACAGGTATCTGATTATCTTTGTCATAGGTTTTGGAATTCTTTTTATTTTTGAAAAGCATTTTGGTAACTTCCTTAATTTATTTTTAATCCTTTTACTACTCTTTACCGGTCTTTATCGGTTTTGTCAATACTCCTCACCATGTCTTACCTTAAAGCTTCTTTCATCCTCTACCAGTGGGATTGTCTTGCTGTCAATCCTGTCAATCATTACAAAGGTTCCTTTTCCTATCATGGTGACAAGCTTATCTATCTCCTCTTCCTGTCCCTGGGCCTCCATGATAACCGAACCATCCCAATTATTCATCACCCAGCCTGTAAGCTTAAGTCCCTGGGCAGCATGATAGGCGCGGTATCTGAAGCCGACACCCTGAACTCT
>CALGGL010000356.1 GCA_937915975.1 uncultured Lachnospiraceae bacterium
ACCTGACTTATCACTCAGTCAGCAAACCGGCAAGCTGTTTAAAATTTCTAAACTATTTAATAATCATAAAATAAACATCGCATCACCGAACGAAAAAAACCTGTATTTTTCTTTAACAGCGAGTTCATAAGCTTTGAGTACATCTTCACGATTATAAAGTGCGGATACAAGCATAAGCAAGGTTGACTCCGGCAGGTGGAAGTTGGTTATAAGGCTGTCAATGCATTTAAATTTATAGCCGGGATATATAAATATATCCGTCCATCCGCTACAGGCTTTTATATGACCGTTTTCATCTGCTGCGGTTTCCAAAGTACGTGTGCTTGTTGTTCCTACAGATATAACCTTGCCACCATTTTCCTTTGTGGTATTTATTATATCTGCTGCAGCTTCATCTATTACATAAAACTCACTATGCATATGATGGTCTAATATGTTATCAACCTTGACAGGTCTGAAGGTTCCGAGTCCCACGTGCAATGTAACACGCACTATTTTTATTCCCTTTTTTTCTATTTGCTCCAAAAGCTCGTTTGTAAAATGCAGTCCCGCAGTCGGAGCTGCCGCTGAGCCTTCATGCTTGGCGTATACTGTCTGATATCTGTTTTTGTCCTCCAACTTATGAGTAATGTATGGGGGTAACGGCATCTGTCCAAGCTCATCTAAGACTTCTTCAAATATACCGTCATAGGTAAATTCAATCAGCCTGTTACCTTCTTCAACTATATCCTTAACCTCACCGATAAGCTTACCGTCTCCAAAGGATATCCTTACTCCCGGTCTTGCTTTCTTACCCGGCTTTACAAGAGTTTCCCATGTCTTATCATCCTTACGTTTCAAAAGCAAAACCTCTATCGACGCTCCTGTGTCCTCTTTTACACCTATAAGTCTCGCAGGAATAACCTTAGTATCATTTATTACAAGGCAGTCGCCTTGGTTCAAATATTGTGTAATATCTCTAAAATGTTTATGTTCTATCTTTCCATTTTCTCGGTTTATAACCATGAGTCTCGAGTCGCTTCTTTTCAAAAGCGGATCCTGAGCAATGAGTTCTTCCGGAAGCTCATAATAAAAATCACTTAATTTCAAAACAATTTCCTCCGAATAGTTAGATACGATGTGACAAATCGCCTGTCTCCTACCATATGATGACATAGCGGGGTGATTCTCACTGTGATATTTTGGTGCTAAGCATAGCGTGAGCGACAGCGAGCTATGCGTGCACCATAAATATCACAGTGAGAATCACCAATAAGTCACATACTATGCTCTGATCTCGATATTCATCTTGCCAAGCTCGGTAAGAAGCTTGTCTATTATCTCAGATACCTCTTTATCCTCAAGAGTTCTGTCCTTGGCTCTGAAGGTCATACTGTAAGCTACAGACTTCTTGCCCTCTGCAACCTGCTCACCCTCATATACATCGAAAAGCTTGTAGGATTCAAGAAGCTTACCTCCGCATTTCTTAATTACCTTTTCTATCTCACCGACAAATATACTCTTATCCACTACAAGAGCCAAATCTCTTGTCATACCAGGGAATTTAGCTATACCCTCATACTTTCTGTCAAAGTCAGAAAGCATGGTGACAGTTTCCATATCAAGAACAGCAAGATATACCTCTGCCTTAATGCTGTAATTATCAGCGACCTCCGGATGAAGCTGTCCGATATATCCTACAACCATATTACCCTTCTTGATAAGTGCCTGTCTGCCCGGATGTAAAAACGGCTCATCGGTTGAAGGCTCATAGCTTAAGTCCTTACCAAAACCGAGTTTTTCAGTAAGCTCCTCGAGAACACCCTTAAGTGTGAAGAAATCACCCGAGCCATACATACCCATGCAAAGCTTCATCTTCTCTTCAGGTAATTCTGTAAGAGGAAGAGCCTTAGGAAGATAAACATTTGCAAGCTCATATAATCTTGCTTCCTTATTTCTTCTGTTATAGTTAGTAGAAAGTGATGTAAGAAGTCCGTTAAGCGGAAGAGTTCTCATAATAGAGTAATCCTCTCCGAGTGGGTTAGATATCTCAATCGCCTTTCTGTAAATGGAATCCTCCGGTATAAGAAGCTTGTCAAATACCTTAGGACTCTCAAAGGAGTAGCACATAGCTCCTGAAAAGCCGTTACCCTCGCAGATATTTCTTACTATATCACTTATTCTTTCTGCATATGATTTCTTACCTGCAGTAGCCTCACCATGAGGAAGAGTTGTAGGTATATTGTCATAACCGTAAAATCTTGCAACTTCTTCTGCAAGATCTGCCATACAATTTAAATCCTGTCTGAAAGTAGGTATCGTAATCATGTTAGTAGCAGAATCATACTTAAGTTCAAGTCTTCCAAAATATTCAAGCATATCTTCCTTTGAAATATCAGTTCCGAGAAGCTTATTCATCTTATCCGGTTCAAAAGGAAGCTGCTTTTCATATACAGGATTAGCATATGCATCAACAACTCCGTCAACCACCTCACCACAGCCAAGCTCTTCTATCAGCTGGCAGGCTCTGTTTATAGCCTCTAAGGCAAGGTTTGGATCAAGTCCCTTAACAAACTTAGCTGAAGCATCTGTTGAAAGACCTATTCTCTTTGTTGAAAGTCTTATATTGGCTCCGTCAAAGCAGGCAGCCTCAAATAAAAGTGTCTTAATATCATCGGTTACCATTGAGTTTTCTCCACCCATGATACCTGCTATGGCAACCTCTTTTTCACTGTCACATATCATAAGCACATCACTGTCAAGAATTCTCTCCTGACCGTCAAGAGTAGTAAATTTATCTCCGTCAGCCGCACGTTTAACAACTATCTTATGTCCTGCTATGGTATCAAGATCAAAAGCATGCATAGGCTGTCCGAACTCCTCCATAACATAATTTGTTATATCTACAAGATTATTTATGGAGCGGATTCCCTGTGCCGCAAGTCTTTCTCTCATCCACTTTGGAGATGGACCTATCTTAATATTTTTAACAACTCTTGCGACATATCTCGGGCAAAGGTCTGTGTCCTTTACCTCAACCGATATATAATCATTTACATCTCCACCGGAGCCCTTTACATTAACTACAGGCGGAACAAATTTATTATTAAATGTAGCAGCTACTTCTCTCGCCATTCCTATCATTGAGAAGCAGTCTACTCTGTTAGATGTAATCTCATATTCTACAACAGCATCATCAAGTCCGAGCGCCTTAACAGCATCATCTCCCGGCTTAACACCTGAGTCAGCAGGAAACACATATACACCGTCCTCCGGTGCCTCAGGATAGAAGTCTCTTGAAGAACCAAGCTCTTCTATACCACACATCATACCATTACTTTCAACACCACGAAGCTTACCCTTTTTAATTTTGATACCATCAGGATACTCAGTATTATCTCCATGTGCTGCAGCAACCTTACCGCCATCGAGTACAACCGGAATAAGGTCACCCTCTTTTACATTTTTTGCACCTGTTACTATCTGTAAGGTTTCAGCTCCCATATTAACCTGACATACCACCAGCTTGTCTGCATCAGGATGCTTCTCTATTGTTTCAATCTTACCTACTACAATCTTCTCTAAATTTTTGTCCTTCTTCACATAGTTTTCTACATGAGAACCCGAAAGAGTCATCTTATTTACAAAGGTTTCTATATCCACGTCCAAATCCGGAACATATGCTTTAATCCATGAAATCGGTGTATTCATCTTAATATCCTCAACTTTCTATAATCACTTTCTTGAATTTGCGTTTACCAATACTTTTATAATTTTTTAAATGCTTTTACCACTGCTGTAAAAATCTCATATCATTTTCATAAAGAAGTCTCATATCATCTATCTCGTACTTAAGAAGTGTTATTCTCTCAAGTCCGATACCAAACGCAAATCCGGAATATTCTTCAGGATCAATTCCACACATTTCAAGCACATGCGGATGAACCATACCACATCCGAGAATCTCTATCCAGCCGCTTCCCTTACATACACGGCAGCCCTTTCCGCCGCACTTAAAGCAGGTTATATCAACCTCTGCTGAAGGCTCTGTAAAAGGGAAATGATGCGGTCTGAATTTAGTCTTTGTATTTGGACCGAAGAATTCCTTTGCCCACTGTGCAAGAGTTCCCTTTAAGTCCGCCATCGTAATATTTTTATCTATAACAAGTCCTTCAACCTGGTGGAAGGATGGTGAATGTGTTGCATCCACTTCATCTGATCTGAACACTCGTCCCGGTGAAAGAATTCTTATCGGAAGCTTGCCCTGCTCCATAATTCTTGCCTGAACAGATGAGGTCTGTGTTCTAAGCAATATATCTTTAGTAATATAAAATGTATCCTGTTCATCCTTAGCCGGATGATTTGCAGGTATATTGAGAAGTTCAAAATTGTACTTATCATACTCTACCTCAGGACCTGATACAATCTCATAGCCCATACCGATAAATACTCTTTCCAAATCTTCCAGTGCCGTCTGGTTAGGATGTCTGTGTCCGTCAATCTTCTTTACACCCGGAAGAGTAACATCTATGGTCTCTCTCTTCATCTTTTCAGCTCTGGCGGCACGATTAATTGCCTTAAGCTTTTCATCAAGCTTTTCTTCTATATTTTGTCTTACCTCATTGACCATCTGACCAACCTTTGGTCTGTCCTCAGGAGCAACATCCTTCATACTCTTTAATACCTGGGTAAGCTCACCCTTTTTTCCAAGAATGGCAACCTTGATATCATTAATTACAGATGCATCCTGTGCCTGCTCAATTTTGGCAAGAGTCTGTTCCTTAATAGCACTTAACTTCTCTTTCATCTTATATATTTCCTCACTTTCAAAATATTCTCAGCACATAACACTTACATAATCTATTATGTCATTAAGTGTTTCCTCATTCTTTAATTCAAGCTCATATTCCGTCTTAATATCCGTAATAAATCTGAGCTTATATGCTCTTTGTTTTTTCCAAGGCAATATGTGTTTTTCAACCTCGGTTTTTTCTATCTCTTTTATTCTGTCAAGCTTGATAACATCTGTTTTAACCAGATAGCTTACTATAAGATAGTCCTCGGTAATAAAGATATTATTTAATCTGTAAACCAAATGATTACCTATCTGAAGATTAAGCTCCTCAATAATCGCACCGGTATCGCCGTAAACCGAAAGCTGCCTTGCCTGTCCGTGTAAAACCGGATTAATCCACACAAGTAATGTATAAATAATTATCAGAACGCTTATCACAATCGGTGAAGCAAAAAGGACATACAGCATGGTTATATATGTTACGGGATAATCACATTCGCTTATAACATATTCACTGTAAAAATCGTCCACAAGTCTTCCGGCGAAATTACCTTCCTCCTGAAGCTGATTAACTATATATTCAGTCGAAATGCTGTCCTTAATTATTCTCGCTTTTACCTGTTTACTTTCAATCTCCATCTGCGGGTTATTTGTTTTTATTATATAAAATATAACCTTATCATTGTTAAACTGATAATAATATGCTCCCTTAATCTTACCGTTTACATAGTAATCAAAACCGGCATACTTTAATTTGTCAGCAGAAAAACTTACATTAGTTTCTCCGTTTTTGTACATATTTGAAATCTGCTCATATAGGTAATCCTTATCCGGAGTGACAAGTCTCGTCTGTTCGAGAACCGGATATCTGACAAACATAAAAAGCAAAATGGAAAGAACTACTATAGCAGGTAAAGCCAACGCCAATGTATTTTTAAATAAAAGCTTTTCAAATCTCTTTTTTCTACCGGTCATATCCTTCACCAAAATAATATAATAACATTATTGTTTTCTTAGTTCAACTGTATAATTTCTAAAAAAGCATACTGCATACATAATCATATTCCTCATCGGAAATTTCTCTGTCCGAGAAACCGGCTCTGTCAAGAATATCGGTTATCCTGTTTATATCAAATGCCTGTTTAAGCTCATTAGCCTTTTTTTCATTTCGTTTTGCCAGTCTGTCATATTTCTTATTAAAGATAAAATCAATCTGTTCGGTATAGTTAAGCCTTGTCCTAAGCTCCTTATTGGTTCTTCTTTTTCTTTTAATATAAGATGAATACCGTATAATGAGCCTGTCATTTATTCCGGCACGTAAGAATTTTATAACATATACCAGATATGCAATGCCTCTTATACCTGCAAACACCAATATAACAGCAGCAAATATTCCGAGAATAACGTATACCACTCCGCGTACAAATCTGTCGCTTATCTGTATATTTGCCTGTCCGCCATTATCATCATCTGTATCATCTGCGCTCGTCATCCTATCAAACATACTCCAGAAATCTTCAGTTTCCTCTTCCTCTCCGGAAGGTGTAACATCTACCGGATACCAGCCCTTTTCTTCACTGTAAACCTCTATCCATGCATGAGCATCCGCATCCGTTACATTTACCTGAAGCACCGCTGTTTCGCCAAGCTCGGAATACCCGTCGTAATAATCCGAATACTTTTTCTCTTCGAGAAGCTCAGCTTCCGAAAACTGGTAATAGCTTATGGCATAACCCTCTACATATCTTGCCGGAATACCGAGGTATCTTAATATCAAGGTTGCCGCAGATGCATAATGTGCACAATAACCCTTTTTGTTTTCCGTCAGAAAATAGTTTACAAAATCTTTTCTCTTAGGGGTTTTTCCCGGCTTAATCGTATACGGAATATTATCCTGATAATAATTTATCAGATTATTGATTATTTCTTCATCGCTTCCCGAATGATCAAAGTTCTCTATAAATTCTTCTATTGCCTCCTTGTTTTCATCCGCAACATAAAGATCCATT
>CALGGL010000357.1 GCA_937915975.1 uncultured Lachnospiraceae bacterium
CTTCTGCTTATCCTTATAATTTTTTGAAAGATACTTATATCCGATTCCGGCACCGCCTATTACAACCACCAAAAGCAAAATACCCAAAACTATTTTTACATACTTATTCAAAAAATTATAAGGATAAGCAGAAGGATGAGAAGACATCCGTTGAGGCAACGTCGGAGGAAGTAACAGAGGATAATATCAAAGAAAATACTGATGATAGTACTGCCGGTAAGAGTGAAACCGAAGCTGCAACAGAAGAAAGCAGTAAGGAAGAAAAGACTGAAGAAGTTTCAGGAAGTGATGAGCAGGCAGTAACTGCACCGGATTTTAAGTTCCTTAATATGGATGGTGAAGAGGTTCATCTTTCAGATTATTTCGGAAAGCCGGTCGTTCTTAATTTTTGGGCAACCTGGTGTGGCCCCTGTCAGATGGAGATGCCATACTTTGATACGGCATATAAAAAGTACAGCGAAGATATAAATTTTCTGTTTATAGATTTAACTGACGGAAGCCGGGATACGGTTGAAAGTGCAAAGGCATTCATTGATGAGAAAGGATTCAGCTTTCCTATAGGCTTTGATACGGAATATGACGGAACCTATACCTATGGGGTTTCATCCATTCCTATGACCTTATTTATCGATAAAGACGGAGTTATTCAGGCTTATCAAATCGGTACAATAGATGAAAGTGTTTTAAACGAGCAGCTTGAGCTTCTTGTAAAATAAAATAATAATTCTTTACTTTTAATATATTAAGTGCTAAAATATATTTTGCAAAAGCGAATTGTACGCAATTGATTGCGGTAAGCTTTGTATATAAGGCTGATTAAACAGAAAGGAAAAGTATATGCTTCAGATTAAGGATATCAGAAAAGAATATAAAACCGGCGGACGTATTCAGGTTGCATTGAATGATGTAAGCCTTGCATTACGTGATAATGAGTTTGTGGCTATACTTGGTCCGAGTGGTTCAGGTAAGACCACTTTACTTAATATTATCGGCGGTTTGGATCGTTATAATGCCGGAGATCTTATAATTAACGGGATTTCCACAAAAAAATATTCCGACAGAGATTGGGATTCCTACAGAAATCATGCGGTCGGATTTATCTTTCAAAGCTATAATCTGATTCCACATCAAAATGTTCTTTCAAATGTGGAGCTTGCTCTTACTATATCGGGTGTTTCTAAAAAGGAACGAAAGAAAAGAGCAGAAGAGGCTCTGATTAAGGTTGGTCTAAAAGAGCATATGCACAAGCTTCCGAGTCAGATGTCGGGTGGACAGATGCAGCGTGTAGCTATTGCAAGGGCTCTGGTAAATGATCCTGAAATTTTGCTTGCGGATGAGCCGACAGGTGCACTTGATTCGGAAACCAGTGTGCAGATTATGGATCTTTTAAAAGAGGTGGCAAAGGACAGACTTGTTGTTATGGTTACACATAATCCTGAGCTTGCCGAGCAGTATGCAAACCGAATAGTAAGGCTTAAGGATGGAGTGATAACCTCGGATACCAATCCTGTTACTGATGAAGAATTAAATGATGAGGGAGCAGTACATAAGAATATGGGAAAGAGCTCCATGTCTTTTCTTACTGCACTGGCACTTAGCTTCAATAATCTCCGTACCAAGCTGGCAAGAACCCTGCTTGTAGCCTTTGCAGGGTCGATAGGTATTATAGGAATTGCACTTATTCTCTCACTTTCAAATGGTGTGGATATATACATTAAAACCGTTGAAGAGGAAACACTTAAAGAGTATCCGTTGCAGATTACCAGTCAGAGCTTTGACTTTTCATCACTTGCACCTGAATATGCTGAAGAGGATGAGGATAAGAATGAAGAAAAGAAAAGTGAAGATATAGAAGTCAAGGAGTTCAGGATGGCATCAAGAGCATTTTCAACCATTACATCCAATGATCTTGAGGCTTTAAAAAAATTCATAGACAGCCCTGAAAGCGGTATGGACAAGGTGACACGTGCAGTGGAATATTCTTACGGTGTGGCTCCGCTTTTGTATCAGACAAACGGTGATAGCTTCAGACAGGTAAATCCTGACAAGACATTTTCCACACTTGGATTCGGTAATACGGGAAGTATGAGCAGTATCTTGTCCTCTGTCAGCAGTACCAATGTTTTCTTTGAGATGCCTAAGGATACGGGGCTTTATGAGGGACAGTATGACATAATGGCGGGACGCTGGCCAAATAATTATAATGAGTGTGTGGTAGTGCTAACATCAGGAGGGGCACTTGCGGATGTTGCTGTTTATGCAATGGGACTTCGTGATGCTTCCGAGCTTGATGAAATCGTTGAATCCTTTATGAAGGGTGAAAAAATAGAAACCGATGATGAAAAATACTCTTATAAATATACGGATCTTGTTGGGATTACATTTAAGCTGGTAATTCCGGGAGATTTATATTCATATGATGAAAAATATAATGTATGGACAGATAAGTCAGGCGACAGTGAATATATGGAGGAGCTTCTTTCCGGTTGTGAGGATGTGACAATCGTGGGGGTAGTTAAACCAAAGGAGGATGCTGTGACTACCATGCTTCAGCTCGGTATCAATTATCCTTACACTCTGTCGGAGTATGTGCAGCAGCAGGCTGCAAAGAGTAAGATTGTTCAGGCACAGCTAAATGATCCGGATACT
>CALGGL010000358.1 GCA_937915975.1 uncultured Lachnospiraceae bacterium
TACCACCTATTCAGCAAATCTGACCATCTTTACTTCAAATCTGGTAACAATTCTCGTTTTTTGAACTTTTTGTTACCACCTATATCGCAAATCTGACCATCTTTACTTCAAATCTGGTAACAATTTTTGTTTTTTGAGCTTTTTGTTACCACATATAACAAGAAATCATCTTTAATCACTAAATATTTTAACACCATAAAAAACAGAATACAATAATTTTATACTTTGTTAGGATTGACTAACCGCATATTTAAATGTTAAATTGAAATCCTATGAGGGAGTAGCAGGCACATTTATAATGTGCAGTAAGTCAACATACTGATTATAATAATCTGGCTTACTTTAATTTGCGAGACTCATGTATGACGTTAGTTATGCATGAATTCCCTTCATTTATAGAATTTTCAGGTATAGCTCACGGCTATACCTTTTTTATTTACTACAGAATGTTTTAATGACTTAAGAATGTTTTATTGACTTAAAGATAAATTAAAAAAACAGGAGAAAAACAATGTTAGAATTCGCTTTTATCGCAAACAGTATATTGCTCGGAATAGGTCTTGCCATGGATGCATTTTCCGTATCCGTTGCAAACGGACTAAATGATGCAAATATGAGAAAATCCGGCAAAATAAAAATAGCCGGAACCTTTGCATTTTTTCAGTTTATTATGCCGCTTATCGGCTGGTATCTTGTAACAAGGATTGCAGAAAAATTTGAAAAGTTTCAAAAATACATACCTTGGATAGCTTTATTCTTACTTTTATTTATAGGAATAGATATGATTGTTGAAGGTATCAAGGATTCCGTAGAAAAAGGCGAACATAGTTTATCCTCTGATGAAGCAAAAAACAATTCCAAAGAACCATCCGATTCAGCACAAAAAAAAGAGACGGTAACCCTTGGTCTAATGACACTTATGCTTCAGGGGATTGCAACCTCTATAGATGCTTTATCAGTCGGCTTTACCATATCCGATTACGGATTTAAACCGGCATTATTATGCTCTCTTATAATAGCTGTCGTAACATTTATAATCTGTATAATAGGACTGCGCATTGGTATACATTTTGGAACAAAGCTTTCCAAAAAAGCTGCCATACTCGGCGGTTCCATTCTTATATTTATAGGTCTTGAAATATTTATAAAGGGTATATTTTTATAATTTTAAAATCAATAGTTTATTATTTAATTTTTAAATCACAAAGAGAAGTATTAGTGCTAATTATCAAAGTCAAACTTTAACTGCTCATACTCTTCTTTCTTTTCCCGATTGGAACGTCCGACTTTATTCTTCTGACCGGCAAGTTCTTCTTTCTTCTCCTGTCCGATGTACCCTTCCATCTCTATGTCAATCCATTTCATAATGACCTCAACCACATACTGCTTTTCCTGATCGGTCAATTCCTTACCCGGCTTGATATGATGCCACTTCTTTAGGCATCCTCTGCAACAACAGGCGGTGGCATGCTGTGCTATAAACACAGGATGACCTTTCGTTGGAGTTTGCTTTCCGTCATTTGCAATAAAAGCAGCGGCGATTTTTTTATTGATCAAATCCTCCGCATGCTCCCTTATGGTCACCATTCCCTTGTCAACCACATACTGTTTATCCTTATCCTTTAAATGAAAATTGCTTCTAAACTTTGACCTTGAAAGTCTTTCAAACAAATCCTCATACATAATCTTTTTCCTCTAAAAGTGTGTCACACCTTAGTGTGAAAAAAGCTCCGTGCTGAAGTATCTTTCTCCGGTATCAGGAAGCACTGTCACAACTCTCTTGCCCTTACCTAAAAGCTTTGCCATACGAAGTGCCACACATACATTTGTACCGCTTGAGATACCGCAGAGTATACCTTCTTTTTTCGTAAGCTCTTTGGTTGTGTTAAGAGCCTCCTCATCGGTAACTATTTCAAGCTGTGAGATAATATCCCGATTAAGTATCGGTGGTATAAGTCCGTCACCTATACCCATCTGAAGATGCGAGCCTATCGAACCTCCTGAAAGTATGGCTGCATTTTCAGGCTCTGCTGCCCATATGAGCGTATCAGGATTGGCTTCCTTAAGAACCTTACCTATACCCGTAATCGTTCCACCGGTTCCTATACCCGAACAAAAACCGTCTATCTTACCTTCTGCCTGAGCAAGAATTTCCCTGCCTGTATTTTCAAGATGAGCATTTACATTTTCATAGTTTGAAAACTGATCCGGTACAAATACCTTTGAATCCTCATCACGCATTTTCTTAGCAAGCTTTATACATTCATCTATGCACTCGCCGATATTGTCATCATCATGTACCAATATAAGCTCGGCACCGTACTGCTTTATCAAAAGCCTTCTTTCCTCACTCACGGAATCCGGCATGATAATTATAACCTTGTAGCCCTTAACCGCTCCCACAAGTGAAAGTCCTATGCCCTGATTTCCGCTGGTTGGCTCAACGATAATAGAGTCAGGCTTTAGTATGCCCTTTTCCTCTGCCGCCTCAATCATCTTAAGCGCAGTTCTTGTCTTAATCGAACCACCGACATTTAATCCCTCATACTTTACAAGGACCTCGGCATCATCCGGTCCGGTCATGTGATTTAATCTTATAAGCGGAGTGTCTCCCACCGCCTCCAAAACTGTATTATAAATCATAACATTTCTCATCTTTCTTTTATTTTATACACCTTCGTGTTTAATTCATACCAACAGAGTCGGAATTAATTATAATCCTAATTCAGTTATAACTCAACCATTTTATCAGCAGTATTGTCACAAAATCATAATTTAATTTGGTCTGATAATATTGCTATGATTTGGACGCTGTGATAAAATATAGTTTAGTATTTATATATGGTTTCTATTCTAAAAATGATTAAATATAACCTAATTATGTACGTAAAGGAGCAAACAAAATGCAAACCAGAAAAAGAAGCATATCATTTAAAATACAACTTTTATTAATTTTATTAATTTTAGTAATCGTGATATGTGTTGCGGCACTTTCAATATTCTTAAGAATAATATTAAAATCCTATCTTCTTAATGATAAAAAGGACAGCACCAAATCCATAGCTGAGCTTGCTGCGAACGATATTGACCCGGAGGATTTTCAGGCAGTAATCGATGAAGGCGGCGACACGGATGCCTACGACAAAATTCTTGATACGCTCTCTCCATATATGGAAGTGGAAGGAGTAACCTTTGTCTACACCATGACCAAGGATGAAAATGATACTCTTTATTATGTAGTTGATGCGGACCCCGACGATCCGGCGGACGCAGGCGAGGAATACGAAGATACCACCGATGTTATGATAAAGGTATTTGAAGGCAAGGCATTATCGGAAGATGAAATCACTTCCGATGAATGGGGCGACTTTATGTCCAGCTATGCTCCTGTTTTTAAGGACGGAAAGGTAATCGGTATGGTCGGTGTTGACTGCGACGTTACATATATCGGCGAAGCACTTAATACCATTATGAAAAGATTTATAATAGTTGCCTGCTGCTTCCTTGTACTTGGAATCGTATTTGCATTCTTCATGAGCAAATCGTTAAAGAAAAACTTTGTTATGCTTAACAGCAAAATCCTTGATATAGCAAGTGATGACGGTGACCTTAGGAAAACCGTTGATATACATACCGGTGATGAGTTTGAGGTAGTGGGTAACAGCCTCAATGCACTTCTTCAAAAGACGAGAAACACCATGAGTATCGCCCAAAGCTCATCAAGAGAAATAAGCGGCGGTTCCGGTGAAATCGCTATGTCGGTAAATGAGGTCGGTGAGCAGATAAGTCAGATTAAAACCGCAGCAGACGAGATAACCAAAGCAGAAAGCAGTGCTCTCGATAATATGGAGGAAATGACCAATCAATCCGCCCTTGCACTTGAGAATACGGAAAGTGTGGAAAGAGAGCTTGCCACAGCCGAGGAATTAATAAATGAAATCACAGAGCTTTCAAAGGAATTAAGTGATTTTGTAAATGATGCGGCAAACAGCTTAAAGGAAAAGAATGACGAAATATCAACCGAGCTTAACAACAGTCTTGAAGCAGCCGGTGCGGTAGCCGAGATAAAGACACTTACCGCTGCCATACTTGATATAGCCGAGCAGACTAATATGCTTTCTTTAAATGCAAGTATCGAAGCCGCAAGAGCAGGTGATGCAGGCAGAGGCTTTTCTGTAGTTGCCACCGAAATCGCAAAGCTTGCAAACGACTCCGGTGAAGCCGCTGAAAAGATTAGCGTAATCGGCGAATCCATCATAGATATAGTAGAGAATTTAGGCTGTGTTTCAAGTGAGATGATGATGTTCGTATCTGACAATGTAATGAATGACTACGAACAGTTCCAGAATTACGGCAATGAATATTACGAAAAAGCCCGTGATATCTCCAAACGTACAAAGCTTATATACGAAAGCACAAGAGCCTTACGAGACGGTATGAACAGTATGTCAGACTCCGCAGCATCTATGCTTGCGGCATCGGAGGAAAATCTTGCAACCATTCAGGGAATAGCAGACAATCTTCAGGATATAGACAATTCAATGCAGTCAGTTAAAGCTAAAACCGATAACAACCTCAACGCTGTCAATAACATGAATTCCGTTGTCGGCGGATACAAACTGTAATTCAACTAAATGTGACAAGGTGCGTGTCACACCATAGAAATTTATATTGATAAAATACCAAGAAAATGTTTTAATTATAGTATAATTATTTAGATAATTTCAACAGGAGGGCAAGGTATGGATAATGGCAAAAAAACTATAGCACTTTTACTCAGTGCGCTTGACAACAGCTATGATGAATCACTTTGTAAGGGTGTTAATCTTGCATGTCTTGAACTTGGATATAATCTCGTGGTTTTACCGGGTAATTATATCAACAGGGAGGTTTCCGACAAAGATCCGAATCCTTATATATATCAATTCAACACAATCTATGACTGTGTAAATATGACCAATATCGCCGGCATTATCGTAGCAGCCGGAAGTATAAGTGCATTTACAACAGAGGATAAGACACATGAGTTCCTTGACAGATATAAGGATATTCCTATGGTACTTGTATCCTCATCCTTTGAGGGCTATACATGTATAAACTACGACAACTCAAACGGAGTAAAGGACGGTCTCAAATACCTTATAGAAACCTGCGGCTGCCGTAAATTCGGAATCTTAAGAGGCCCTTCAGGTAATACGGACTTCGTTGCCCGTTACAATGCATTTATGGAAGTTATGGACAAATACAATATCGAGATTACTCAGGATAACATCTGCAGAGTTCACCCATCCGATGACAACCACGAGGTCTGCAAACAGTTCCTTAAGAAAAATCCTGATATCGAAGCGGTTTTTTGTATAAATGACTACTCCGCTCTCGACCTTTGCGATGAGATAAAGGCAATCGGTAAAACACCGGGAAATGAGATAAAGGTTCTCGGTTACGACAACACCATACAAAGTTCAAAGGCTATACCGCCTCTTGCTACCATATCAGCAGACCCTGTTACACTCGGTCACGAGGCAGCCGCTTATCTTGATGTTAAGATGGCAGGCAGAAATGTTGATTCCATCAATCTTCCTGCGACTCTTGTTATGAGAGAATCCCTTGGCACCACGGATAATGCATATATGGGTTCAAGCAGTACAAGACACCTTGCAGAGATGACCATAGACGAGGCCTTTGATTACATCTTCTACCGTCTGAGAAGATCGGGTGTATCCGAAAATCAGACCGATGAGTACAAGGCCTTTACAAAGCTTATAGAGTCCTTAAGACTTCTTATGGATATGGATAATATAGATGATGAAGCCTATAAAATGGTATCAAGATATTTCGGTGATTTCATAGCCTGCAACGCAACGAGATATGCCGATATCGAGAATCTTATCCTTTATATAGACCAGATTAAGGTTGACTCCATCATACGTATGGACCCTGAATCCCAGCTTAACTTCGAGTACATCTATCAGGATCTTTACAAAATGATTCTTCAGTCAACGGATAAGGATATACGTGCTGCCGAGGATAATATGGTTTACGCCAAAAACGATGTTAAAAAATTCGTACAGATAACCGGCAATATAAAGAACGGCAGTGATGAAAGCTACAAGATGCTTCTTTCACATCTAAGCGGACTTGAGGCTAAAAACGGTTACATATATATGTTGGATAAACCGGTTGAACATGAAAACATGACTAATCTTGTAATAGAAGACGACCTAAAATTAAAGGCATTTATTCAGGAGGGTTCCATCTGGAATCTGCCGGAGGATCAGCAAAATGTAAGACTTTCAAATATATTCAACAACGACTTTATAGGTGGCAGCCGTTTTTCAATGGTTATGCTTCCGCTATATTTTGACAAGACAATTTACGGCTACATCTTGCTTGACCTTACAGATAAAATATATCCTAACTGTGAATTCATATCATTCCAGTTAAGCTCATCGGCAAGATTAATCGACCTGCTTAAGAAAATTAATTAAAACTGATTTAAAGGATGTAAAGAGAATCGTAATTAAATAAGAACAGTATATAAGACAGGTGCTTAGCATAGCGTTAAGTGAAACGTGCTATGCGAGTACCTGTCTTATATACTGTTCTGATAAAAATCCTATGACACCCTTTAAATCAGTTTAATTCTTTATTTGGTTCCGAAGATTCTGTCGCCTGCATCTCAGAGTCCGGCTCTAAGGATAGGTACAAGTGCCGGCTTCTTGCCTGACATAAACGGAGCCATACATTTCTCAATCGGCGTTTCTATCTCTACGTCTTCTGTCGGAAGATTTCTTAAAGCCTCATAGCCCATAAGCATGGCAACCTCCTCGGTGAGCTTACGGAATTCATTTGTACCTGTGTTTTTATCTCTCATCATAGATATTTTGTGCTTTAAAAGCGGATGATTGATTATAGTAACATTATCTCTCATAACGTAATTCCTCCTTATGGTATATTATATTTTTCTTTAAAGCTTTCTGCTTCTTCATTCCAATACTTATAGCTAGCATCCTTCGAATGATTGACCAAATCATAGTTATCCTTGATATATTGCATTAAATAATTGCCGGTCTTCTCAGTACCGTAAATATTTACGTGATCATTATCATCAAGCATATCATAACTCCAATCAAAGCCAAGCTCATCTGTCATAAGATTAAAATCTATATAAGGAACTCCAAGTTCATTACTAAGCTCAACAAGTCCGTTATGCTTCTCATAATTGTAATTTATAGGCGAAGGCATACTTACAAGTATGAGTGCAGCACCATTATCATCACAGAGCTTTTTGATTCTATTGATATACCACTTTGAAATACCCCTTACATGATGTATCTCATCGGTCGGAATCATATATTCTCCTCCGGTATATCCCGCTATTATATCTCGTTTATTGAATCCTTTAAAATGCTCCGGCACACGATTATCCTTTTTACCGAGCATAACCTTCCAAAGCTCATGATACTTCATTACGGGAAATGCATCATATACCGACTGGTACAAAGTAGCATAAATCTCTCTTCCGAAATCATGTCCCATAATTTCGGTTTCGATTATTACAAGCTTTGGAGATTGATTTTTAAATATACTTTTCAGTTCCAGATAGGTTCCGGGAGTAACCTGACCTTCCTCACCTGCTATATAAGAAGTGATACCCTCCTGCTGCCAGAAATCAATCGGATTAATCATTCCGTATGAGAGGCTGTCACCCATAACGACTACATCAACCGTATCCTTAGGTTCCTCCATAAGACCGGCATAATAGCTGTAACGTTCCGCAACATATTCACTCATTCCCAGCCTTTCCGGATCAAATATCCGACCGAGTACAAATAAAACAAGATATAACAGTGTAAGAAAACCAAAAGTTCGAAGAAGCTTTCCCAATTTAGAATCCCGCATAGATTAAGTCCACCTCCTCATGTCCCGGTCCGTATACACCAAGCATAACAACACTTACGATAAGACAAATATATATAAGCCATCTTAACGGTAAACATTTTCCGGCAATCCATTCTCCCAGCAACTCATGCTTTTCACGAAGTGCCCCTACCACGGTTACGACAACAATTCCAAAGGCAATCACATACCAGTCAAACCTATCAAGTCCCATAGATAAAAATGCGCCGTTAAAAAGCTCTCGTACTGAAAAGCCGCGGAACAAAGACTTAAACATACTGATTCCCGCCTTTAAAGTTTCCGCTCTGAAGAAAAGCTCTCCCGTAAAAATAATAATCCAGGTTTTTGCTCTCCTTATCCACTTAAACCAAACCGTATCCTCTGTTATATTTATCTTATCCATGAATTTAACCCTGAGAGGCTTTGTCGCAAATTCTATAAGAATGATCACAAAATAATACAGTCCATAACATATATAGCTCCAAGCCGCTCCATGCCAAAGTCCGTTAGCAATCCAGACAGGAAACAGCGCCATAGCCGCAAGTACAAGCTGTGTTAAATATTTGCCAACATGCTTTGCTCCGAACTTGTTCCATTTTTTTGCAGGCTTTGAGGTTGAAACAGGAAAGAAAATGTAAGTTTTAAACCACACTCCCAAAGATATATGCCATCTGCGCCAGAATTCAGATGCATCCTCCGCAAGAAAAGGCTGTCGGAAGTTTTCCGGAAGCTTTATCCCAAAAAGCTTTCCGCTTCCTATTACTATATCTATACAACCGGAAAACTCCATATAAAGCTGTATGGTATAAGTAACCGAAGCCGCAACTATATAAGCTCCGTGATAGTTTCCCGCATTATCAAACAACTCCGTTACGATGACACTAAGTCTGTCAGCAATTACGATTTTTTTGAAAAGTCCCCAGAATATTCTGATATATCCCTGAGCCAAATTATCCAAATCAAGATTCTTACCCGCATAAAGCTCATCGTTTATGTCTGTATAAGAAGTAATGGGCCCTTCCATAATTGTAGGAAAGAAAGCTAAAAACAAAAGAAGCTTTAACGGATTCTTCTGTACCTCAACCTTCTCCCAGTAGACATCGGCTATATAGCCGATAGCCGAAAGTGTATAAAATGAGATACCAATCGGAAGAAATAGTTTCTTCGGTGCCAATATCCTATTACCGTTACCGAATAACGCATTTACGTTCTCTGCAAAAAAATTATAATATTTGAGATATAAAAGTATTCCGAGAACAGCAAGTATACCGCATATACATATAAGCTTTTGTATGCCGGCCTGCTTCTTTTTTACTTTCTTTTTTGTGTCCTTATCAAGATCCTTAATTATTTCCTTGGTTTTCCGTTTTTTGGCATAAATCAGTATAGCAGCCACGTATGTAATCGTGGCTGCAATAACTGTATATATCATATAAAACTTTGAATAATAACAAGAATAGAAAAGACTGGTTAAAAGAAGAACAACCCATCTTATCCTTTTTGGAAACAATTGATAAAGCAATAGCGTCATGGGAATAAGAAGTATAATATATCCCAATCTGTAATAAATCATTTTTCCGCTCCCTTATTTCATATATCTATATCCAAATCCCCTTTATAAGCTTATTCGCTTATTATAACCTTTTCATTATTATATATCTGACGAAGGTATTCCTTAGCCTGATTAACCGTAGCTTCGTCAGGTATCATTACATAAACCTCAGCATCACCGGTTGAATAGGTTGTAGACATGGAATCAGAACCCGTTACGCTGTATTTTACAATATCCCACTTAGGACTATCCTCAAGCTGAAACTTAACGAAATCGGCTATCTCATCATATTCTATACTTGTTACAACACAGTCGGAAACCTCATTCCATATATCTGTATAGTTCTTAAGAATCTGTGGACTGGTTGCCTTATCGATCAT
>CALGGL010000359.1 GCA_937915975.1 uncultured Lachnospiraceae bacterium
TTATAATAATATAAATGTTTGGCTTTTTTTTATATTACTTTATTGACTTTTGTGCTTATTTAAACTATGATATTAGCACAAAAGGTTGGTGATGACATGAAAGATATAAATGAACTATTAAAAAAATATAATTATATTACTCCTGAGATAGCGAAAAAATATGGTATTTCAAAATATTTATTTTATAAATATGTGCGTGAAAACAATTTAGAGCAGGTTAATCATGGGATATATATAACAGAAGATACTTGGATAGATGATCTTTATATACTTCATAAAAGATGTCCAAATGCTGTGTTTTCTCATGATGAGGCATTTTATTATCATGGCTTGACTGATAGAGAGCCGATAATTCATACATTGACTATATATAGTGGTTATAATTCACATAGGTTGATTGAAGACGGAAAATGCAAAGTATATACTGTAAAAAAAGAACTGTTAGATATTGGAAAAATATTAGTAAAAAATAATTATGGAAATGAAATACCTATGTATGATTTAGAAAGATCGGTATGTGATTTGATTCGCAGTAGAAATTTGATTGAAATACAGGAATTTAATTCTGTACTAAAAACGTTTGTCTTACGAAAGGATAAAAATTTAAATAGGCTTATGAAATATGCGGAATATTTTAAGGTGCAGAATATTGTTCGTAAATATATGGAGGTTTTATTGTAATATGCAACTTACACCCGAACAGGTAAAAGGAAGAATTAAGAATTTTGCGAGACAAAATAATGCAGATGCCAGAATACTGATGCGAATATATATGATGGAAAGATTTTTAGAGCGTGTATCGATATCAGAATATTATGAAAAATATAGATAAGTTAATCAGTAAAATATTATAGTTTTAATGAAACATTGAAGTCAGGACTTATAAATTTGTATGATGAAACAGCTGGTCCAAGACTAAGAAAGTATATTCCATATTGGGCATAATTATTGTTGATGGATTGTTGATGGATTGTTCTATTGTAAGAATATTTTTATATAAAAAGCTTGATATTTGGCTGTTTGCCGGTCGTGATTCAATTAAAAAATTGTTGATGGATTGTTGATGAAAAAGAATGATGTAATAGTTTATGATTGTTTGCATTTAAGTATAGGCTATGAAAGAATTGAATATAATTTAGATGTGGTGTAAAACAAATGAGGTACAAGGTGGGGTAAAGCCTTTGCAAGACGGCATTTTTACTGCACTGTTGGATTTGTCTTCGCTTCGCTCCGGTCCGTGCTTAACGCTTGCCACCGGCAAGCAGCACCCTGTTATCCGCATTATAAAAAAAACGAGGGCGTAAGCCCTTAAATTTTTTATGGTAAAAATATCAAATTATGGTATAATTTTATTTGGTTTAGCGAACAGGATTATATAACATTTTTTGAAAGGTAGATATGTAAAATGGAAGAGTCGAATTCTAAAGAATATGATGATTTTTTAATTCAAAATACAAAAAAAATCAATAAATATCTGAATATAGCATTATGGTTCTTTATTATAACGGGGCCTGCAATTGCTTTTGGAATAAAAATCGGGTTTTATAAAAATATCAGTTACGGAACCTGCTTTAATATTTCTGTGTTTGTTTTTGCTTTGGCACTGATTCATTTTATTATGTTAAGAAAAAATCCAAAATCGATTTTAACGGGTATGTTTGCCCTTACTGCTCTTGATGCCTTATTGGTATATATGAATTATTCGCATGTTAATATTTATCTTACATGGTTTCTGGTTCCTGTATTAAGCCTTTTGTTTGCCAATAAAGTTATATATATTTATTCGGTAACCTTAAATTATGTTTTGATGTTTGCTTCAGTCTGGATAACAGCACCATATTATGCTTCGATGAGTTCGTATTATGAAGAACCACTGGATTATTTCAAAGATATAATCGGCGGATTTACCATAGAAACTTTTATTTTGATAGCTGCAACATTCGTGATAGTCAGACTTACATCTGATTATTTCAAAGGTCTTTTCAGTCAGTATGATACGATTAAAAAGCATGAAGCGGCAATGAAAGAAAAAATGGACATTTTAGATTCTATGTCAGAAATTTATGATAATGTTAATCTTGTTGATTTTGTTGACAATACCGAAATGTCACTTAGAAATTCAGATCAGAAAAAACAGGGCATTGATATGGAAGCTCAATCGCAAACAATTATGAATCAGTCTTTAAGTGAGCATGTTATGCCGGATCAGTTGGAAGATTTTAAGAAGTTTACGAATATTAAAACAGTACGAGCCCGTTTGTCTCAAAAGAAGATAATAAGTGCGGATTTTATTGATGCTGTTGACGGATGGTTTAGAGCTCAATATATAACGGTTGATTCGACAATTGACGGTATACCCAACAGAGTGATTTATACGACAAGAAATGTTGACGAAGAAAAAAGGCGTGAGGAACATCTTATCAGAATATCACTGACTGATGAAATGACGAGATTGTTCAACAGAAGGTGCTATGAAGAGGATTTGGAGAAATTCAGGCAAGGTCCTTTGGCAGATGATTTTGTTATGTTTTCAGTGGATGTAAACGGATTAAAAAAAGTAAATGACACAAAGGGACATGCTGCAGGAGATGAGCTTATTAAGGGGGCTGCCAACTGCCTCACACTTGCAGTCGGTAATAACGGTAAAGCCTACAGAACCGGCGGCGATGAATTCATGGCTGTTTTATTTACGGAAAATCCGGAAAAAATACGTGATGAGATTAAAAACAAGGCAGATAATTGGCACGGAGTTTATACGGATGAGATTACTTTGTCCGTTGGTTATGCTGCGGTTTCGGATAATAAAAATTCTACAGTAGATGAGCTTGAACATATTGCGGATGCCGACATGTATTTAGAAAAAGATAAATATTATAAAGATAAGGGTATAGAAAGAAGAAAATAAAACAATTTATCAAACTATAAATAATCGGAAACGGAATGACATTATGAAAAAAACACAGGACAGATTTGAATATATGACAACCACGCCGGTACCTAAGCTTATTTCGACACTTGCGGTACCGACTATAATCAGTATGCTTGTAACAGGTATCTATAATACTGCCGATACATTTTTTGTCGGTAAGATTTCCACTCAGGCAACGGCGGCGGTCGGACTTGTATTTCCGGTTATGGCCATTATTCAGGCGCTGGGCTTTTTCTGCGGACACGGCTCCGGTAATTACCTGTCGCGTATGCTCGGTGCAGGCGAAAAGGATGAAGCTAACAATATGGCATCCACAGGCTTTGCTCTTTCAATTATAATGGGAGTGATAGTTGCGGTGGTGGGTATAGCTTTGTCACCATATATAGCAAGGGTTATCGGTGCAACCGATTCGACCATGGAGGATACCTTAAGCTATATGAGAATCATAATGCTGGGTGCACCTTTTATGATGGGACAGTTTGTTATCAATAATCAGTTAAGATTTCAGGGCAGTGCCATGTTTGCGATGATAGGTCTTATGTGCGGTGCTGTTATAAATGTCGTGCTTGATCCGCTTCTTATTCTTACCTTTGATATGAGGGTAAAGGGTGCGGCTATTGCTACAATCTCAGGTCAGATTGCGAGCTTCATAGTTTTACTTATAGGTAGCAGAAGAGGGGAAAATATAAGACTGGCCATGCATAATATTCACATAAACGGGCATTATTTATATGAGATAATTAACGGAGGCATACCATCACTTTTCAGACAGGGACTTGCGGCTGTTGCGACCATGCTTTTAAATCATGCTGCCGGAGAACTTGGCGGTGATGCAGCCATAGCCGGTATGTCGGTTGTTACAAGGGTTATGATGCTTGTTTCTTCCGCACTTATAGGCTTCGGACAGGGTTATCAGCCGGTGTGTTCCTTTAATTACGGAGCCAATTTAAAAAAGCGTGTAAGAGAGGGATATTTTTTCTGTGTAAAGTACGGAACGATTTTCCTATGTATAGTCGGTGCGCTTTGCTTTGGCTTTGCACCGTATATAATAGGATGGTTCAGAGACGATCCGGATGTAATAGCTGTAGGTACTGTGGCTTTAAGATGTCAGTCTGCGGTGCTTCCACTTATAGCTGTAATTGTAATAACCAACATGATGCTTCAGTCCATAGGAAAAGGCTTTAAGGCTTCGGTTACGGCTTCGGCACGTAACGGTATATTTTTTATTCCGCTTATACTTATTCTTCCGAAAGCCTTTGGACTTCTCGGAGTTGAGATTACACAATCCTGTGCGGATGTCCTTTCTTTATTCTTATCGGTACCTCTTGCGGTTTCCGAGCTTAAGAAGATGAAAGAATGAAAGATAAATTAAAATTTTTTCTTGACATTTACCCTAAAGACCATTATACTAACTAAGGTGTCGATGCGACATATGGGATCTTAGCTCAGCTGGGAGAGCATCTGCCTTACAAGCAGAGGGTCACAG
>CALGGL010000360.1 GCA_937915975.1 uncultured Lachnospiraceae bacterium
CCCATTCCGGAGCGAAGGCCGCCGATCAGCTGGAAAATAGTATCTTCCACACTGCCTTTATAGGCAACCCGTCCTTCCACGCCTTCCGGCACCAGCTTCTTGGCATTGGTCTGGAAATAGCGGTCCTTGCTGCCGTTTTCCATAGCAGCTATGGAACCCATACCTCTGTAAACCTTATATTTTCTGCCCTGATAAATCTCAAATTCACCCGGTGCTTCATCAGTACCTGCAAAAAGGCTTCCCATCATACAAACATTTGCACCTGCTGCAAGAGCCTTTGTAATATCACCGGAATACTTGATACCTCCGTCAGCTATAACAGGAATACCTGCTTCCATTGCAGCCTCGTATGCATCCATAACAGCCGTAATCTGTGGAACGCCGATACCTGCAACGATTCTTGTTGTACAGATAGATCCCGGACCGATACCTATCTTAACCGCATCAACACCTGCATCAATCATAGCCTTTGTTCCGCTCTTTGTAGCAACATTACCTGCTATGACATCAAGATCAGGATACTTCTCCTTAATCATTTTAAATGTCTTAAGAACATTTTCGGAATGGCCGTGTGCTGTATCGATAACTATTGCATCAACCTTTGCATTTACAAGCTCATCTACTCTGTCTGTTATATCAGGAGTAACTCCTACAGCTGCAGCACAACGAAGTCTTCCCTGTGAATCCTTTGCAGCATTAGGATACTTAATCTGCTTTTCAATATCCTTAATTGTAATAAGTCCCTTAAGATTAAAGTTCTCATCAACTATAGGAAGCTTTTCCTTTCTTGCTGCGCCCAAAACAGCCTTTGCTTCCTCGAGGGTTATTCCCTCTCTTGCAGTGATAAGATTCTCCGAAGTCATAGACTCCTTAATCTTCTTGGAATAATCTGTTTCAAATTTTAAATCTCTGTTGGTAATTATACCTACAAGCTTTCCGTCCTCCGTAATAGGAACGCCTGAAATTCTGAACTTAGCCATAAGCTTGTCCGCATCACCAAGTGTATGCTCCGGCGAAAGAGAAAACGGATCAGAGATAACACCGAATTCCGAACGTTTAACCTTATCAACCTCTTCTGCCTGCTGCTGTATTGACATATTTTTATGAATAACACCGATACCACCCTGTCTTGCCATGGCAATAGCCATCCTGTGCTCGGTAACTGTATCCATACCGGCACTCATGAGTGGAATATTAAGTCTGATTTTTTTTGTAAGATTAGTTGCAAGATCAACGTCATTTGGAATAACGCTTGAAAACTGCGGAACTAAGAGTACATCATCAAATGTAATTCCTTCTTTAATAATTTTAGCCATTTTCTTATCCCTTTCCATCTCTGATTATACGACATCATTTTAGGTTTTTATGCATCAATTTTTTATTTCGCAAAATAATAACACCTAACCCCCGCGTTGTCAATGATGAAAACTATTTATTTAAATTATTTATCCATGTATACACAAACATAAAGTGTAATCCATTCTTCTCCATCAACCAAAAGAGGAACCTTGATTCCTTCTATATCTGACATAAGCTGAATATCGCGACCATAAACTGCTATAGGTGGTGTAATATCAATC
The DNA here is from genome assembly GCA_937915975.1 of uncultured Lachnospiraceae bacterium. Lineage (GTDB taxonomy): Bacteria > Bacillota > Clostridia > Lachnospirales > Lachnospiraceae > Coprococcus_C. The sequence continues at coordinate 1,581 of CALGGL010000360.1, forward strand.
AATATACCCTGAGTAGAAAATATAGTAGCAGTATTACCCATAATCATATTACTAAGCTCGTTTAATGCAGAAGAAGCCATTTCATCAAGAGTATCAACAGGCATTCCAAACATCATCTTTGAAGCAATAGCCTTTGCCTTTGAATCCTCTATTCCAATTACAACCTGTCCTTTCATCTCACCGACAACTCCAAGCTGAATTGCATAAGTAAGCTCCTTTATCATAAAGTCAGCCTTGACAGGTTTTCCAACCGTTAAATCAAGTGCGGCAACACTCTTAACTATAGACATACTGGATTGTAAAAACGGATTTATGTATTTAACGTCAATAATCGGCTTCATACTTTTCTCCTTAAAGAAATAACTTCACAATCACAAAAACATTCGATAGTGATTGTCTTGATATTATATCATAAATTTCGGGTTCATTCAAACATTATTTACTTATTAGCAGTAATATTTTTATATTTTACCGTCTTAAACTTAAATTACCCTTTTATTCATAGATAATTGCGTTGGTTTCGCTCAGCTCGTGATGGGCGGCATCCACCTGTTTTACAACTATTTCATCACCGGCCTCAACATCATCGGCTTCGATAATAAGCTCCGTCTCACTTATATAGCTTGTATCAACCTTTTTATCATTTACAAAAACAACCGAATAAGTATTAAAATTCTCTCCGTTAATCGAAACAGATGAACCGTTATTAAATGCACTGTCAAGGATAATAGGTGTAATTCCCATTTTCATATGCCTTTCCGGAACCGGTGTGTGTCCGTCATAAATGTAATTATCTCCAAACAATTCATCATAAGCAATCATCTCAAGCTTTGCATCAAGTTCCTCACCCTCGTATAAATCGTGAGCCTTCTGTGCATATCCCGACGGAATACTTAAAGCATTTAAAAGCTTGCCTGACATCTCATTCGACTGAATATCTTCATCCTTAATATCCAAATCAATATTATTAACAATAACATACTCTGTCTGGAAAAGCGTACTGTCACTAAGCTGATGTTGGGAAATGTTAAGAGACGGCAGATGGTCTCCGTAAAGGATTAGAACATAATCCTCGCCTCTCTTATCGAGTGCTTCCTTAAGCTGTCCCATCATCTCGTCCATTTCGTATATTTGATTTACATAGTAATGGAACGGTTCTTCCATATCCTCCTCAAAGGTATATTCTATCTGAATA
>CALGGL010000361.1 GCA_937915975.1 uncultured Lachnospiraceae bacterium
CGGCGTTCCGGCATCTGTGATCAGCGCAATGTTTTTCCCTTTCAGCAATTCATCCGCAAGCCACCCAGCCTTTTCGATCCGGTTATATTCATGGTAACTGGTCATCGGCGTATCGATCTGAAAATGTGTCAAAAGCTTCGCGGAATCTCTGGTATCTTCTGCTGCGATCAGATCTGCTTCCTTTAAAATCCGCAGCACACGAATCGTGATATCCTCCAGATTCCCGATCGGTGTCGCACACAGATACAACGTACCAGGCCCTGCCTTTGTGTTTGTCTCTTCTGTATGATCCATATTTTAAAACCCGTGTCTGATCTTCATTTCCTGCGTATAGCTTCCATCCGACTCATATATGATGAGCGGATTTTCTATCGTCATTCCGCTTTTCCCTCCGCGAAGTCCTTCGATGAGGATAAGCGTCGGCTCTCTGTCAACATACGGATGTACAAACCGCATCCGCTTTGGCTCAAGGCCGGCCGCGTGCATCTTAGAGAGGATCTCTGACATCCGAAACGGCCGATGAACCATGTAGAATCGTCCATGGTGCGGGAGAATCCTTGCGCTTTCCCGCAGGATGTCTTCTAAGCTGCAAAGCACTTCATGCCTTGCGATCGTTTTTGCATCGGACTGGTTCGTCAATCCATGTTCCTGAATCATATACGGCGGATTGACCGTGATCACGGAAAAAGAAGATGCCCCGAACCGCTTCGAAGCATCGCAGATATCGCCGGTTATGATATCTATCCTGTCTTCCAGATGATTCAGCAAAACACTCCGCCTTGCCATATCCGCACTGACTTCCTGAATCTCAAGTCCCGTAAAATGTTCCGCCTTTTCTCTTGCCTCCATAAGAATAGGTATCACACCTGTTCCGGTTCCGAGATCTATGGCATGAGCTTTCCTCTTACCGGTGGCAAAATCCGCCAGCAAAACCGCATCCATACCAAAGCAAAACAAATCGGGATTCTGAATTATATAATAACCTTTACATTGAAGGTCATCCAATCTTTCATTATCTCTGACTAAATCTTCCATAAATAATCCTGCTTATTTAAGTAATAAACCACCAATTATTACTTAAATATCATAAATCAAATCATCAAAAGGCTTAATCATCATCAAGCTTTGAGCCTACCTCTTTGGCCTCAAGAGCCTCTAACGCCTTAAGTTCTGCATCATTAACCTGATTATCATTCTTTCTTCTCTTAGGCTTAAACCTTAAGTCATCCACACTGTATTCTTCAATCTCTTTCGAATCATCCTCAAGTGTAACTATAAGCTTAACCTTCTGTCTTAATACACTAACCGAGTGTACCTCACCCTTCTTACCGTCCTTTGTCTTAACTATATCACCCACATTAGGCATACGGTCATTCAAGTATTCATAGGTGTCCTGCTCATGCTTAAGACAGCACATAAGTCTTCCGCAGACTCCCGATATCTTGGTAGGATTAAGAGAAAGATTCTGCTCCTTAGCCATCTTGATTGACACAGGAACAAACTCCGAAAGATGCTTATGACAACAAAGCTCTCTTCCGCAGATTCCTATTCCGCCGACAATTTTGGTCTCATCTCTTACCCCTATCTGACGAAGCTCGATTCTCGTCTTAAACACTGCAGCAAGATCCTTAACAAGCTCTCTGAAATCCACTCTTCCGTCTGCCGTAAAATAAAACAATACCTTATTGTTATCAAAGGTATACTCGGCATCGATAAGCTTCATCACAAGCCCGTGTTTTTTTATCTTTTCAAGGCATATATCATATGCCTTTTTGCTTTTTTCCTTATTATCCTCGTGCTGCTTTGCATCCTTTTCATTGGCTATGCGTATGATAGGCTTAAGCTGTGACGACATCTTTCCCTCGTCAATCTGTCTTCTTCCCAGCACTACCTTACCGTATTCAACGCCTCTTGCTGTCTCCACAATTACATACTGACCCGGCTCAACCTCAAATTTTACCGGATCAAAAAAATATATCTTGCCGTTCTCTCTGAATCGAACGCCTATTACATCTTTCATTATATTTTAGCTCCCTGATTATTTATTTACTGTTTTTAATATGAGTCAATGCAGAAAATCACAGATTTCCACGCTTACTTATCCTTTAATGTAATTAATAGCAATTCCATGGTAACGTCAAAGTTTGCATTTACATCAAGGCGTGTCTTGGCTCTTTCTATTGCATTAATTTTCTCATCTATGGTGGTGTAGGATAAAATTCCCGCCTGTTTTTTCAAGGTGGAATATTCCCCCTTAAATAAAAGCTTGTCAATATTGCCCGTAACCTTGAGCATAAGTACATCTCTGTACCACATCATCATAAGATCCATATAATCATCCATGGAAAGCTTGAATCTTTCTATATCCGATATCGACTTGGCAAGATCATCCACATCCATATCCGGAATATGAGTCAGCACACTTACAACCGATTCAACTATATGCGCATATTCGTCATTTCCGGCAAGCTTAATTGCCTTACCAAGATTACCCTGTGCAAAGTCCAGACAGAAGTACGCCTTATCAAGAGTAAGTCCCATCTCATTTGTAAGATAATCCAGAATGTCACGTTCTCTCACCGGCTTGATATTAAGTACGATTGAACGTGATACCACTGTTTCCAAAAGCTTCTCTATGTTAGAGGTAAGAAGTATCAAAACTCCGTATTCAGGCGGCTCCTCCATGGTCTTCAAAAGAGCATTCTGTGCCTCTGTTGTCATAAGCTCGGATTCTTCGATTATGTATATCTTATATCTGCTCTTATACGGCTTGATATCCATGGTATTAACAACCTGTTCTCTTATATCATTTACCGATATGACAGATTTTTCATGCGTGACAAATATAATATCAGGGTGATTATCGGTTTCAGCCTGCAGACAGGATTGACATTTTTCGCACGGATCAACCTTTCCCTCCTCACATTGAAGGGTTTTTGAAAATGCACGCGCAAGTGCTTTCTTACCGCTTCCAACCTCACCGGTTATGATGTAAGCATGCGCAACCTTGTCCATCTCGATGCCGCTCTTAAAATGTTTAATTATATCCTCATGACCTACTATATCCCTGAAATTCATAAGTCACACCCCACTCTCTTTTTTGTCCTTTATCTCATAAGTATCATTTCACATATATTTTTATTATACTCAATTATGCTTTTCATATCAAGCCAATATGTTAAACCAAATTAAGCCATTCATACTATTAGGAATAATTATCAGGTTGAAATATCAAGAAGTAATCCTCTTATATCATCAATCTTTCCAAGTATGGCAAGATTGTCCTTTTCATCCTTTAAAAGCTCCTCTGCAAGCTCATCAAGGTTCTTATCCACCTGTCTTACAATACCGTAAACTCTGTGTCTTCCTCTTCTGTCAAGGAAGTTTTCCCTTGAAAACTCATGTGAACGGGAAACAACCTCATTCATAAATTCCTTGATGGTTGTACGATATTTCTTCATATCCTTGATGTCCATATGCTTCGCAATTCTCGCACCCTGCTCCTCAATATCCTTCATAAGTGAGCTGAGTTTTTCCTGAAGCTCATTATCCTGAATATTTTTTACGAGAGTAAATCTGAATTCATCATTCGATTTCTCGTTTGATTTAGGCGCCTCAGCCTGTGTAAGCTGCTGCAACTGGTTTATACGATTGATATCCATATTTTACTCTCCTTTTTCCCATTCCGGATAGACGAGCTTAATGTATCTATCCTTACATATTGGCAAAATTATATAATTATCTTAATATGTTTTCTATCTTCTCAATTATAAGTCCATGTATATCATCAATAGGCAGTGTTGCATCTATAGTGTATATGCGGTCGGGTGCAAGCTCCGCCAGCTTACGGTAGCCCTCTGCAACCTTTTCATGAAAATCAAGGGCTTCAAGTTCCATTCGGTCAAGCTCCTTTTGGTCTTTCTTTCTGCTTATTCCAACCTTCGCAGGAAGGTCAAGGTGTATGGTAAGGTCAGGCATAACCCCTTGTATGGCAAACTCATTCATCTTATATACATTTTCTACTCCGAGCCCTCTTGCCATGCCCTGATATACTGCCGAAGAATCCACGAATCTGTCGCTTATAACTGCCTTTCCCCCATCTATTGCAGGCTTTATAACCTCGCTTACCAGCTGTGCTCTTGCCGAGGCATATAATAAAGCCTCCGTCATATAGCTCATTTCCGTATATTCTTTATTAAGTATTATCTCTCTTACTGCCTCACTGATTCTGGTTCCGCCGGGTTCTCTGGTTATGATAATCTCATAGCCCTTATCCGAAAGATACTTCTTCAAAAGCTCTAACTGTGTGCTTTTTCCGGAACCGTCAGGTCCTTCCATAGATATAAAAATACCACGCATAAAATAACCTCACAAAAGTTATTCACCCATCCAAATTATATATCGACACGGAAACTATTATATTTAATCATAGTTTCACTGAATATACTATACCATTTAAAAATGGATTTTACCACAAAATTATAAAACTTTCTTATTCCTAACTACTTTTCGTTTTTTATCTCCTCTACCAGAGTAAGCCCCCAGCCCAGCCACTGCCACACGGTTTCATTACCCTTATCATCTATAAAGTGCACTCTGTTTTTTTCATCTATATAAACCTTATGCACTTTAATTCCAAGACCTGAGGACATCCATCTCGGATCCAGTCTGTCGCTTCTTTCACTGTCCCAATTATATATAAATATATGCTGTGTCCATTTATTATCCTTGCCCTTATGCCAAAACGGCTTATGTTCGCCAAAGCTTCCCTGCTTCCATACCATCATTACAACGTCCTTTTCACCGTCATGATCGACATCAAAGTAAAAGTAATCGGAAACAAGCCATTCCTTAGGCGATTCATATAAGATTTCTCCCGTGGCATTATCTTTTATCGTCAAGACCTTTTTCCTAAGTGTAAAGTCCACCCTTTCATTTCCTATTTCAAAGGTGTCCTTTTGGTTATTCCATGTGATATAATCCGGAAGAAAAAAACCTCTTTTCCAAAGACAGTAAATAATTATCCCTATTAAAGCAACAATTACAGGCACCGTAACGATGCCTGTAATTACTGCTTTTTTTATCTTTTTTTTCTTTAATTCTTTTTCATTCATTCTGCAAATTTACCGCTTATTTTATGCTTGATTTTAATAATCATACTGATATTCCTTTGTAAAAGAATTTGTCCATTCAGGCATATCTACATGATTATCCCAATGAAGCTCTCCGTTCTCATCCATTTCCATACCAAGCATAACTCTCCACTCACTGTCAGTAAGTCTGTCGCTTAACGGCTGGGCAAATTCATAATAGGAGTATACCGGTCCGGTTGCTACCTTAAGCTGACCGTCTACAGGAACTATTACGTAAATCGTACTTACCTTTCCTGTTCCGACCTCAAGACAAGATCCGTTAGGATCTGTTGCTATATCAACCACAACTGCTGCCGGGAATTCCTGGGTTGTGAAGTAATCTGTTCCTGCCTGATCCTTTGTTGCTTCCTGCCAGAAATGCTCAAGCTGTCCACCAAAGGTTCTGATAAGTTCAAACTCTTCATCCGTCGGAAGCTCATTTCTAAGCTCCTTACCTGCTATAGTAGCAAGCTGATCGGATAAATCAGCAAGAAGTGCCAGATCATTTTTGCTTGAATCACTTAAATATCCGTAGCTTTCCAAGCCGGCAGAGGTAGCTCTTACCAAATCGGCAAGTCTTACATATAACTCATATTCAGGCTCAACATAGCCTCTGTCATCAAGCTCCGGTATCTCACCGCCGCCCATCTCGGCTATCATCTGCTTAGAGTAAAGAACCGTATCATGCTTAAGCTCGGTATAGCTTCCGAGGAAGGTCTGAAGATTCTTCTTATTCCATTCCTCACTCTGCATAAATATCGGATAACCTTCCTTCTTCGACTTAAGAAGTGGTCTTAAGGTGTATATCCATTCCGAATAAAGGCTTGCATCCCATGTATCATCGGATGCATTGGCTATATCCTCTCTGAGCTTTGCCATATTTTCACTATAATTTGCATAATCAGTCGCTCCCATATCCGTAAGGATGGAAAGCGCTGTATCCGAACCAAGGGCTGCAGGAACATCCAGTGCATTCGGAAGCATTCTTGTTTCACCGGCTGAATTGGCTTCAACATTTCTGTAAACAAGCTGTGTAAATATTGCCTCGTCTATAGAAAATCTCTGTCCCATAAATCTGTAGCCGGTTATCTTATTTTCAACCTCTTCATCTGAATCCGATGCATAAACAGGTACTGAATTAATCTTAGGCGGTTCAAGCTCATCTGTTAACTTTTTAAATGTATTCCATGCTTCATCATTTCCGATAAGCTTATCAACCGTAACATCTGCACCGTAAGCTGCCTCAATCATCGGTCTGAACTCATAATAACCGCAATCATCGGAAGCACCGGCAAAGAATGAAGTTACTACATATATTTTCTCCCAGTTGGCAAGTGCATCACCCTCCATAGCAAGTGTCATAAGCACTGCCGCACGATTCTGGGTATCATCTGCCACGGCAAAGTTACGTCTGCCGTACCACATCATGGTTCTGAAGTATCTCTCAAGCTGCTCATCGCCTTCATAGTAGCCTCTCGGCTTATACTGTGAATAATCCTCAAATACAGGGTTATTATCTGTAGAAAAAAGCGGTGATGCAGTAAGTTCATTTGCCGCATTTATAAGCGCAAGCTCCTGATCGACTATTGCACTTACATCTGCAGGAACCTGTGCATTTGGATCAATAAGCTTGTTACCTACTGCAAAAAATGCAAGGTTAAGCTTTGCAGCCTCCTCCCACTCAGTTCCCTTAAGCTTATCATACTGAGCCTGGGTGGTAGCCATCATCTGACTTGAAAGATTTACCAAATCTGTTGAAAGATGTTCTTTTTCTGTTGTTCTTAAAAGATATGCAAAATAAAGGTGATAAGTGTGCATCATAGAATCAACGGTTATAAAATTAGAATAATATTCATACCGGTTGTTTTCATACAATTCAAAAAACTCATTACCATAGCCGGGCACAACAACAAAGCCGTTATTTATAAGAGCTTCCTTCTGTGCATCCTGCATATATTCTACTCTTTCACTACCGTAAACATTATCAAAATTAGGATGAATAGTGTATTCAGTTACACCGGCAACGATTGCCGCACCGGCATTTCCTCTTGCAGTACCCTCCAAAAGTGAAGGTCTTTTGTAATATGCAACCTCTATATCTCCCACATTTTGAGCCTCTGTGGACACCGCCGGACCTTCTGTTGTGCTATCCGGACCTACCGTTGTCCCGTCCTCTCCAGGGTTAATCTTTTTGCTGTCTTTGCCGCAGGCAACAAGAAATACCGCTGTTATAGCTATGATTGCAACAAGCATTGAACTTTTTTTAATAATCTTTTTTTTGCGGTTCATATATCTCCCCCTTGTCACACTATTTCTTACACATCTGGAGTCTAAGGACTGCTCTCTTAAGTGCAAGCTCAGCCCTGTTGTGATCCTGAGTATCATCGTTTATACGACGTTCTGCACGAATTTTAGCCTCCTCGGCACGTTTTTCATCTATCTCCTCCGGCCACTCTACGCTTTCCGCAAGCATAATGATGGAATCCTGAAGAACCTCAACGAATCCCGTATGAAGTGCAGCCTGTTTTTCTCCCTCAGTCTCCACAATCTTCAGTACACCGGGCTGAATAACCATAGTGGTTGGAACGTGCTTTGGATATATGCCTCGCATGCCTGCCGTAGTATTAAATTCTATGAAAGTGGCTTCACCCTCATAGAAAACTCTCTCAGGTGACCTTATTTTTACTTTCATTGTATT
>CALGGL010000362.1 GCA_937915975.1 uncultured Lachnospiraceae bacterium
TCGCTCGGACAGTTCGGTTTCTGAGCAAATATATGCGATGCTTCATTGCTGATTTTGCACAAATCGGACAAAATGCTGTTATAACCCGTTATTAATCATAATTTCGTATCATATCAGATAATAATAAGTGTGTCAGAAGGAATTATCCCCCTGACATATTATATGTAGGATTTTTGTAGGATTTTGTATGAAGACTTTTAAAAAGATTGTTAAGATATTTGCTATTGGTATCGGTGCGGTTGTGCTTGTGGTGATTGTTTTTACCGTGGGTATTAATGCATTTGTGAGACTTAGCACGAAGAATAGAATAATAGATGCGGATGAGGCGGCAGACCTTACTGATGTGGATTGTATTATCGTGCTGGGTGCTTCGGTTAAGCATGGCGATACGCCGAGTCTTATGCTTAGTGACAGGCTCGATAGGGCGATTGAGTTATATAAGGCGGGTGTGGCACCTAAGATTATTATGAGCGGAGACCATGGCAGTAAGTATTATAATGAGGTTCAGGTTATGAAGGATTATGCCATAGCAAGAGGTGTTCCTTCGGAGGATATATTTATGGACCATGCCGGATTTTCCACCTATGATACCATGTATCGGGCAAAGGAGATTTTCGGTGCCGGGAAGGTTGTTATAGTAACACAGAGATATCATCTGTACCGCTCGGTTTATGTTGCAAAAAAACTTGGTATGGATGCATACGGTGTGGCAGCAAAGGATGCCAGATACCACGGACAGACCAAGAGGGATTTCAGAGAGATAGTCGCGGTTGACAAGGATTTTATCTGGTCAATCTTTAAATTCAAACCCACATTTCTTGGTGATAAGATTCCGCTCGACCAAAGCGGTGATGTGACCAACGATCAGGGTGGGGATATTATTAAGGATGGCGACCAATAGAGCAATTATATATGGCAGTTATTACCGACAGGTTTGGAAAACGGTTATGATAAAAACAGCACAGGCTGCTGATTTATATACAAGATAGAATATGGAGGTTTTTTTGATGGAAATGTTATCACTTGCAAAAGAGTTAAAGGAGAACGCTTACCCGGGAAGAGGTATTGTAATCGGAGTTTCCGAGGACGGTACCAAGGCAGTAACCGCTTACTTCATAATGGGAAGAAGCTCTAACAGCAGAAACAGAATATTTGTGGAAGAAGGAGAGGGCATACGTACCGAAGCCTTTGATCCTTCCAAGCTTGAGGATCCAAGCCTCATAATATACGCACCTGTAAGAGTGCTTGGCAATAAGACCATAGTTACAAACGGTGACCAGACGGACACTATCTATGACGGTATGGACAGACAAAATACCTTTGAGCAGTCACTCCGTTCACGTGAGTTCGAGCCGGACGGTCCGAATTACACTCCGAGAATATCGGGAATAATGCATATCGAAAACGGACGTTACAACTATGCCATGTCAATTTTAAAGAGCAATAACGGAAATCCTGATGCGTGCAACAGATATACCTTTGCATACGAAAATCCGGTAGCGGGCGAGGGACATTTCATCCATACATATATGCACGACGGCAATCCGCTCCCAAGCTTCGAGGGCGAACCGAAGTGGGTCAAAATATCAGGCGATATCGACACCTTCACAGATGAGGTCTGGACAAGCTTAAACGAAGACAACAAAGTATCTTTATTCGTAAGATACATCGATATCGCAACCGGTAAATACGAAACCAGAATAGTAAATAAGAATAAGTAAGAACATTAATTTAACCCGAATTGATAATAAGTATTCTGACTGACTTTATATAAAATGTGCTAAGCATGGCGTTAAGCGACAGCGTGCCATGCGAGTACATTTTATATAGAGTCAGTCAGAAGTAGAAATTAGGAGGAAAGATATGAGAGAAATCGAATTAAAGTACGGATGCAATCCGAATCAGAAGCCATCAAGAATATATATGGAGGACGGAAGCGAGCTCCCTGTTACAGTTTTAAACGGCAAGCCGGGATATATCAATTTCCTTGATGCATTTAACGGCTGGCAGTTGGTTAAGGAATTAAAGGCTGCGACTAACCTTCCGGCAGCTACTTCATTTAAGCATGTATCACCTGCAGGTGCTGCAGTAGGACTTCCGCTTTCGGATACACTTGCAAAGATTTACTGGGTAGATGATTTGGGCGAGCTTTCACCGCTTGCATGCGCATATGCAAGAGCAAGAGGCGCAGACAGAATGTCTTCCTTCGGTGACTTTATCGCACTTTCTGATGTGTGTGATGTAGATACAGCAAAGCTTATCAAAAGAGAGGTTTCAGACGGTGTAATCGCTCCGGGTTATACGGATGAGGCACTTGAGATTTTAAAGGCTAAGAAGAAGGGTAACTACAATATTATTCAGATAGATGAATCATATGTTCCTGCTGCACTTGAGAAGAAGCAGGTTTACGGAATTACATTTGAACAGGGAAGAAATGAGCTGGATGTAAACGGTGATTTGCTTTCCAATATAGTTACAAAGAATAAGGAAATACCTGATTGGGCGCTTATCGATATGAAGATTTCACTTATCATTTTAAAGTACACTCAGTCAAACTCCGTTTGTTATGTAAAGAACGGTCAGGCAATCGGTATCGGTGCCGGACAGCAGTCAAGAATTCATTGTACAAGACTTGCCGGACAGAAGGCTGATAACTGGTTCTTACGTCAGTCACCTCAGGTGCTTGGTTTACAGTTTATCGACTCACTTGGACGTGCAGACAGAGACAATGCAATCGATGTATATATGGGTGATGAGTACGAGGATGTTCTTCGTGAGGGTGAATGGCAGAAGAGATTCAAGGTTAAGCCTGAGGTATTTACACGCGAAGATAAGAAGGCATGGCTAGAGAAAAATCAGGACGTTACTCTCGGTTCTGATGCGTTCTTCCCATTTTCAGATAATATCGAAAGAGCTAAGAAGAGTGGCGTTAAGTATATCGCTCAGCCGGGCGGTTCGGTTAGAGATGACCTTGTAATCGAGTGTGCCGACAGCTACGATATGGTAATGGCATTTACAGGAATAAGATTATTCCATCACTAAGGATGATAAAATGAACCGGAAAAGACTTTTTTTGGAATGGATAAGAATAGTGTTTGGGCTCCTCGTGTTTGCACTGGGAGTCCATATGACGATATATGCCAATATCGGACTTGCTCCGTGGGATTGTCTGGGGATGGGTATGGCAAAGCATACACCGTTTAATTATGGAATTTCTATGACGATTATGGCAGTAATTATTCTTTTGATTGATGTTTTGCTTAAAGAAAAGATAGGCTACGGAACAATCATAGATGCGCTCCTTACGGGTAATTTTGTGCAGATGTATAACAGCCTTAATCCGTTTCCTGAAAATAATAATCTCTGGTTGGGTATTGTTATAATGCTTGTGGGATTTGTATTTATGGCGCTCGGAATGTGGATATATATGAGTGCGGAGCAGTGCTGCGGACCGAGGGACGCACTTTTGGTGGGACTCGGAAAGAGGATGTCAAGGATTCCGATAGGCATAGTTGAGGTAATGCTTTGGGCTGTGGTTTTGCTGGCGGGGTATCTGCTTGGAGGCTCGGTAGGAATCGGAACTCTGATAAGTACATTCGGAGCGGGACTTGTGATGCAGCTTGTGTATTATCTGATAAAATTCGAACCGAGAGACCTTAAGCATAAGGGAGTTATTGAGGTATCGAAGGTACTGGTGGGAAAGTAAAACAGGGAAGAAGGTAAAGTATGAAAAAAACAACCAAAACAAAACTGATAGCGGCAGCATTGACCAGTGGAGTATTTCTGGCGGGATTTACAAGCTGCAGGTCGCATAAAGATGATAACACGACGGCTGCGCCGACCACAACCGAGGACATCGAGATAACGGAGCCGGCGACGGTGTATGGTCCGCCGACAGACTTTGATGATACAACTACGGAGGAGACAACTACCGAGAAGTATAATCCGGAGGATGAAGTACCGGAGGACGTGTACGGACCGCCGGAGGATTTTGAGTAGTGAGATCTGTCGGGCGATAATTACGCCTAAGGATTATATGGGGTAATTTGCATGTTAAATATTGATACAAAATATAAACACATGGAGCAGCTTGCTGAGTATAGGGAAGGACTCAAGAAAAAGCCGTTACTCAAGAATCTGTTTCTGGAGCTTACACTTCGGTGTAATGAGCGTTGCCTTCATTGCGGAAGCTCCTGCGGAGATGTAAAAAGCGAAGAATTAACTTTAGAGCAGTACAAAGCATTTTGGGATGAGGTAAAGGAAGACTTCGGTACCAAGGGATATATGTTCTGTATAACCGGTGGAGAACCGCTTCTTCGAAAAGACTTTTTTGAGATTATGAGCTATGCTCATATGCTTGGATTTAAGTGGGGAATGACCAGTAACGGTACATTGATTACGCCTGAAATCGCTCGTAAGCTATACGAGGTCGGTATGAGTACCATATCCGTCAGCATAGACGGTTTGGAGGAAACTCATGATGCTTTCAGGCAGACTCCGGGCGGCTACAGGAAGGCCATGGAGGGTATCCAAAATCTTATAAATGTCGGCAAGTTCAAAGCCATTCAGGTTACGACCGTGGTTACCCATCAGAATATAGGCGAGTTGGATGCACTTTACGAAATATTTGACAAGATGGATATCGATTCCTGGAGAGTAATAAATATCGAGCCTATGGGAAGGGCGAAGCTTCATCCGGAGCTTATCTTAACCAAGGAGGATTATCGGTATCTGATGGAGTTTATCAGAAATAAGAGGATGGCAGGTGAGCCTGTGGAATACGGCTGCAGTCACTATCTGGGCGCCGAGTACGAGCATGAGATACGGGATTGGTACTTCATATGCTCGGCAGGTCTTTACGTCGCAAGCATAACCGCAAACGGAGACATAATAGCGTGCCTTGATATCGAGAGAAGACCGGAGCTCGTGCAGGGAAATATATTAAAGGACAGATTTAAGGATGTCTGGGAAAATGAATTCAAAGAATTCAGAATCGACCTAAGCGACAAATGCACCAAATGTCAGGACTGCGGTGAAAAGGACAGATGCCACGGAGATTCCTACCATAGCTGGGACTTCGTTAGGAACGAACCGATACTTTGTTTTAGAGATATATTGTTTTAAAAAGAATTTTTGACAAAAAAGAGAGTTTTTTGATGGGATTTTTGACAAAAAAGAGATTTTTTTGATGGAATTTTTGACAAAAAGTTAAAAAATTAAATTGTATCTTTCTGATGTTGGAATGCTAACATCAGTTTATGGAATGAATACTAAAACGAAGATATTAAATAATGATAATAATTTAAATGGTGGCGGAATATATGAAAATGCTGTTGCTGAAGAGCTTATAAGTAAGGGCTTTAATGTTTATTATTATAATTCAAAACGGCAGGGAGAGTTGGATTTTGTTATAGAATATAACGGCAAATTAGCACCTATTGAAGTTAAGAGCGGTAAGGATTATACAAAACATTCAGCACTAAATAATTGTTTGAATAATAAAGAATATGGTGTTGATGAGGGATTTGTATTTGCAAATTGTAATGTATCAAAAGAGGGAAAGATTAGTTATTTACCTATATATATGGCATCATTCATGGATAGTAAAAAGGACAAGGATTACTTCGCACATAGGATAGTGTTTTAATACTATTTATTCTTTGACAATATAGCTTTAATGGAGTATAATTGTTGCATTGAATTTTTGTGAATAATATGATGAATGATATGACAAATGATACGAATCTAAATTCATTCATCGATATGTAGAAAGGGATTTTGATATGGCAGAGAAGAAAAATATTCTTAGTTATGAAGGTCTTAAAGAGTTAGAGGATGAGTTACAGGAGTTAAAGGTCAATAAAAGACAGGAGGTTGCTCAGAAGTTAAAGGAAGCAAGAGCACAGGGTGACTTATCTGAAAATGCTGAGTATGATGCTGCTAAGGATGAACAGCGTGATATCGAGGCAAGAATTGAAGAAATAGAAAAAATCCTTAAAAATGCTGAGGTATTTGATGAGGAAGAGTCAGAGGCAGGAACTGTAAACTTCGGTTCAAAGGTTGTGCTTCATGATATCGATATGGACGAGGTTGTTGAGTACAAGATAGTAGGTTCAACCGAGGCAAACTTCCTTAAGGGTAAAATCTCAAATGAATCACCTCTCGGTGCAGCAATTATGAGAAAGAAAATCGGTGATATAGTTACCATCGAAGCTCCGGACGGAGAGTTCCAGTACAAGATACTTGATATAAGGAAGAAGTAATTGATTATAAAATGTAAGTAGAAACAGCTTGAACTTTTTTAAGGCTGAGGTTACTTAAGGTAAATGAAGTATGATGATTAATCGGTTCCTTTTTTGACTAAGAAGGAACCGATAATAAATTAAAGAAAAAGTTAGGAAAGAAAAGATATGGCAGAAAACCAAAATAAGAACAACAACGAACAGCCAAAGGAGCAGGACATAAACCAGCTTCTTAAGGTAAGAAGAGAAAAGCTTGCAGAGCTTCAGGCAAACGGCAAGGATCCATTTGTAATAACCAAGTATGATGTGACACATCATACTTCCGACTGTGTAGCTTTATATGAGAAATTAGAGAGCGAGTTACTTGCAGGCAGAACTCCTGTGGACGTAACAGGACTTCCTGAGGAGGAGGCAAGACCTCTTAGAAAGAAGGACTATGAGGAGCGCCGTGCCATCATGGATGCTTCACCTATCGAGGTAAGCATAGCAGGCCGTCTTATGAGCAAGCGTATCATGGGAAAGGCTTCATTTTCAAATATACAGGACAAGCTTGGCAATATTCAGATATACGTTGCAAGAGACAATATCGGCGAGGAAAACTACGCAGAATATAAGAAATACGATGTGGGCGATATCGTTGGTATAAAGGGATATGTGTTCAGAACCATGACCGGTGAGATTTCAATCCATGTAAATGAGGTTACACTTCTTACCAAGTCACTTCAGATACTTCCGGAGAAATATCACGGACTCACCAATACTGACATGAGATACAGACAAAGATATACCGACCTTATCATGAATGCGGATGTTAAGGATACATTTATCAAGCGTTCCAAGATAATCGCAGCCATAAGAAAGTTCCTTGCAGGCAAGGACTTCATGGAGGTTGAAACTCCGATGCTCGTATCAAATGCGGGCGGTGCTGCAGCAAGACCGTTTGAGACACATTTCAACGCACTCGGCGAGGACCTTAAGCTTCGTATCTCACTGGAGTTATACTTAAAGAGACTTATCGTCGGCGGACTTGAAAGAGTGTACGAGATAGGTCGAGTATTCAGAAATGAAGGACTTGATACAAGACACAATCCTGAGTTCACACTTATGGAGCTTTATCAGGCATACACCGACTACAACGGGATGATGGATCTGACTGAGGAAATGTATCGCTACGTGGCACAGGAGGTGCTTGGCACAACCACCATCACCTATCAGGGCGTGGAAATGGATCTCGGCAAGCCGTTTGAGAGAATAACCATGATTGACGCTGTTAAGAAGTACGCAGGCGTTGACTGGAATGAGATAAAGACACTTGAGGATGCAAGAAAGATTGCAGACGAAAAGCACGTAGAGTATGAGGACAGACACAAGAAGGGCGACATACTTAACCTCTTCTTCGAGGAGTATGTAGAGGAGCACCTTATCCAGCCTACATTTGTAATGGATCACCCTATCGAAATCTCACCTCTTACCAAGAAGAAGCCTGATAATCCGGAATACGTAGAGCGTTTTGAAATGTTCATGAACGGATGGGAGATGTGTAACGCATACTCAGAGCTTAACGACCCGATCGACCAGAGAGAGCGTTTCGCCGAGCAGGATAAGCTCGCCGACGCAGGTGACGAGGAAGCAAACCACACCGACGAGGACTTCTTAAACGCACTTGAAATCGGTATGCCTCCTACGGGTGGTATCGGTTATGGAATTGATAGGTTGTGTATGTTGTTGACGGATAGTCCGGCGATAAGGGATGTTCTTCTTTTCCCGACAATGAAAAGTCAAAAGGACTGAAAAGCCAGTATTTAAGCCGGTTTTTTGAGACGAAATTGTAATAAATACGGCAGGAGTAATGCAAAATTCCGCATTACGATACCTAATAATTACCAATAATGCTTTTTTCGCATACTAATAAGAATACTTGAATTAAGATTCAAGGAAGTGATTAGAAGTCACATTTCTAAAAGAAATTTTAGAAATGTGACTTTTTTTGTTGGAACTTGAACTCCCGAAAAAAATTGAGGTGAAGCATTATGGAAGAAAGAAGCAGAAAACGAGTAAAGATAATCGGTTTTGATGGTGTATTTGGAATGGATCACACCGAAGAGGATAAGGTAATGGATATTGAATTATCCGAGCTGTATGAATTCAAGGATCATCCGTTCCGAGTATGTGATGATAAGAAGATGTATGATCTGGCAGAAAGTATCAAAACATATGGCGTTCTTACTCCGGGGATTGTTAGACCGAGGAAAGGTGGCGGATATGAGATTATTTCCGGTCACAGACGAAAGCGTGCATCAGAGATAGCAGGTAAATCTAAGATGCCTGTATTTTGCAAGAATTATACAGATGATGAAGCAACCGTTGTTATGGTAGATGCCAATCTCCAGAGGGAAGAAATTGTACCGAGTGAAAAGGCTTTTGCCTACAAGATGAAATATGAGGCTATGAAAAGGACTAAGAAAAGAGGCGATGGCAGGACATTACATAATATAGGAGTCCAAAATGGAGAGAGTCAGAAAACCATACAGAATTATATATGGCTTACAAGACTTAATTCTGAACTGATGGGTATGGTAGATGCAGGAGAGATTGGAATTAAACAGGCGGTAAATCTTTCGTTTATCAGTATAAAAGGGCAGGAGATTATAAGGGAGATATTGACAGAAAATAATTGCAATATATCTTATGGAATGTCAAAGCGATTGAGAGAGATTACGGAAGATGAATTTACGAGAGACAATGTGTTGAAAATCATAAATCCGGCGCATGCTACAGCCAAGCAAGAAATCCGGAAAGACATACATATAGATTTTACAGCAGATGAAATAAAATGCTTTTTCCCAAACGATAGTTCTGTAGAAGAAATAAAGGAAAGTATCATAGAAATGCTTAATGAGAAGTGTGGCAACGGTTGCCACAAATCAGATACAGAGAAGTGTGGCAACGGTTGCCACAAATCAAACAATGGAAAGAGTCAACAGGATACGAATATGAAAGGGGAATAATCATATGGGACAAATGCTTATAGAGGTACATCCGGAGTTAGAGAGTGAGTGGTCAGATAAGAATGAAGGAATAAATATTATGGATATAAGCTATGGCTCAAATAAGGAAATCTGGTGGAAAGGTTCTTGTGGGCATGTTTGGCAGGCTTCACCAAAGAGCAGATCAAATGGTAGTGGTTGCCCCTATTGTTCTGGCAAACAAGTGTTAAAAGGCTTCAATGACCTTGCAAGTAAGTTCCCGGAGTTAAAGGAGGAATGGTCTAAAAAAAATAGTATTCTTCCTGATAGTGTAACCACTGGTTCCCATAAGAAGGTTATTTGGAAAGGCAGATGTGGTCATGAATGGACAGCAATCATTAAGAATCGTGTAAAAGGTGCAGGATGCCCTTATTGTGCAAGTGTTAAGGCATTAAAGGGATTTAATGATTTACAGAAAATCAGTCCGGAAATTGCAGAAGAATGGTCTGACAGAAATAAGTTAAAACCATACGAAGTCTTACCTAATTCTAATCAGAAGGTATGGTGGAAATGTAAAAATGGTCATGAATGGCGAACGACACCGGCAATTAGAATGATGGGGAGCAGATGTCCATATTGCAGCAATATACGGGTAATGGGAGGATTTAATGATATAACGGTAACTAATCCTCTTATAGCAAATGAATGGAGTGAAAAAAACGAGCCAATTCAAGCTAACACTATAAGAAATACTAACAGACAAAGATTCTGGTGGAAATGCAGTTCTTGTGGTTATGAGTGGAAGAAATCACCTTACTCAAGAGTGAATGGTTCAGGATGCCCCGTGTGTGACGGAAGAATTGTGCAAGAGGGTATCAATGATTTAGGGACGATAGCACCGGATATTGCCAAAGAATGGCATACATATAAAAATGGAGAGCTAACCCCGTCATCTGTCAGCGGAAAGTCGGCAAAATATGTATGGTGGAGAGGCAGATGCAAACATGAATGGCGGGCGAGGGTTGTTGATAGAGCATATGGTAAGGAACCATGTCTTATCTGTCAAAAAGAGTATGAGTATAACAAAGATAAATTCATTACGGAATATTATTTGACGAATAATGAAGTAGCTTTCATAGACAATGATATGGAAGAAATTGGAATACCGATTGATTTATACATACCGGATAAGAGAATAGCAATTATTTATAGGAAGCAGAATCCAACAACCTATTATGAGGAAAGAAAGGAGTTTGTCAAAAAAGAACTGTGTAGGAAAGCTAAAATACGAATGATTTATGTATTAGAGAAAGGGGTGATAGCCGACAAGAATGTTATATGTATTTCAAAGGAAGATGATTCCATCGAAGCAACAGAAGATGTAATGTATAGTCTTTGTGAAATCATTGGATTGCGGATGCAAATTAACATTAAGGAAGATAGTAGTGAAATTATGCGTAGATTTTTTGAAGAAAGAAAATAGGGGCATTAAAGTACCCTAAGTTTCAAAAATGAGTATTGGCAGTCGCTTACTTATGCTACGAGATGTGATATTTTATTATTAATAAATTAAATATTGCAATACAAGCTTAGTTACGAAAGTAATCGTAGGAGCAGATATTCGGTAATGAGCCAGACAAAATCCGGTCATAATGTGCGAAGCGGTTGAAGGATATCAATAGCCGAAAGGCATAGCACAAAAGGTAAGGTTAAGTAGTTACTGAATGGATTCTCACAATGGGCGGCAATCCCGTCCTAATCCTCAAAATGGCATAAGAGGAAATCAATGGATTGTGAAAGTCTCAGCTTGTATTCCCAAGTGTACGGGCGACGAGGAACAAGGTACACATACATAGCCTAAAAGGTTAATTGCTATGAAATAGACGACGAGGAGGGCATGTATGATGACCAGAGAAGAAATGATTGAGCAACCTGTGACAGAACAGGGGACTTCCTCCGATAAGCTTAGAAACAATCATAGGATATTAGATGATTTGTTAAATAAAGAGTTTGATATAGATGCGTATGATGTTTTAAAGGAAGAAGTCTTTATCGGAATTATTGACAGCATCAATATGAAGATAAAAATCGGCAACAAAGGAAAGCCAAAAAATGAGCAGGAAGAATATCTCAATAAGGAATATCTTTTAAGCAGATACCGTAAAATCCGACGAAAGCAGGAAATACAAAAATTTCGGGAGTTACATGACTGCAAATATTGTACGAGATATAGAGAAACAAATTCTTGCAAAGCGGTTGAACAATGTCCATTTGATGATGGGTATCGTAAAGATGATAAGGTAAAGGATCAAACCTGTTCAAAACATCCGGATGGCAGATGTCCATATGCAGGAGAAAACGGAACTTGTATAGGATTTTGTATGCTTGATATCTTAAATGTCATGGGAAAACAAAGAAAACGATATGCAAAGGAGATACAAGATGGATAACATAGAAGTAATAGGAATTGATCATGGATTTAGTCAAATGAAAACAGTAAGTTCCACATTTACAAGTGGTGTGGCAGAGATAACGACTGAGCCGGCGTTCTTTGATGATGTTCTTGAATATAAGGGCAGGTTTTATAAGATAGGCGGATCAAGAATGGAGGTAAGAGCTACAAAGACAGAGACAGATGAATATTATCTGCTTACATTGGCTGCAATAGCAAAAGAGCTTCATAAGCGAGGTAAAAGAAAAGCAAATGTTGTGTTGGCGGTAGGTTTACCGGCCACACGTTACGGAGACGAGAAGCAGGATTTTATAGATTACTTATCAAGAAATAAAGACGTATGCTTCAGATTTGAACAGTATGACTATCATGTAAATATCGTTAAGGTTTCTGCATATCCTCAATGCTATGCAGCAGTAGTAGATCGAATTGGAACATTTGGTACAAAGGTCGTGGTTGTTGATATCGGCTCATGGACGATAGATATTATACCGGTAATTAACAGAAAGCCGGACGATGCTAAGACAAATACCATTCAGCAGGGCTTGATTACCTGTATGAGAGATATTAACAAGCAGAGTGTCCGAAAGCTTGGTGATGAAATAGATGAAACAGATATACAGCATTACATGATACACGGAACAAGTTCATTGCCGCAAGAGTACATCGAAATCATAGATAAGTCTTTAAAAGAATTTACAGCTATGATATACAATTCTTTGAGAGAAGAAAAATATAATATGAAGACCACACCATTTGTATTCGTCGGTGGTGGAGCAGTAGTAATGAAGAACTTCGGAGGATATGAGCAGGGAAATATCAGTTATAATTTTGATGTCAGGGCAAATGCGAAGGGTTATGAGACATTAGCAAGGATATCAATGAGAAAGGAATTGTAGGGAGGCGGTATTATGAATGGAAAAAATGTTGTGCAGCATAATCTCAGATTGAGTTTGTACAATCCGGAGCATGTGTTGATACATCAAACTTTAAAGGATTTAAACCTTGATATTCATAAATCCATCAATAATTTTATCATTGAAGCACTCTTGCATTACATTAAAGGAACTGCACCTGAACAGCTTACCAATTCTGCCAAAGAGGATGAGGAAAACAGGCAGGGATATCTGACGAGAAAAGAGTTTGATGATGCTGTACCATCAATTATTAATTCTGTTATTGCAAGAGTAAACAAAGAACTTTTATCCACCTTGTTTACAACAATGATAAGAGAAAATATTAAAGTGCCGGATAATAGCAGAGCAATGATTGAAAATTATGAAACAGATAATGCTGCAGAATATGGAATGTCTAAAGAGGTTGCAGATACTTTATCGGCTCTTGCTGATCAATGGTCATAAGCAAGATGTGTTTTGACAGGTTGTGTATGAAAGGAGGTGTATTCCTATGTATAAACTATTTCGAAGCTATTTGAAGAAGAGGCGGCTTGTACGATATTATTTCGCATATTGCAAGATGATTGGCGTATAAATAAGCCGCAAATGCATGTAAACTGAATATAGTCTGCGAAAGTAGACTGTATGTGAGGAATCGCCAGTTTATCTTTCGCAGAGAAAGGATACTGGTGATGATTATGAAAAAGAATATTATGATAATGATATCTGTAATGATGATAGCTCTTTCCGGATGTGGAAAGGTCAATGATATAGAAGTAGTCAGTGCCGATACGGAACAGGCTATAGTAACCGGAGAAGAAGATGCGAAGATCACAACTGTTGAAGCCGATGTTGTCAGCACAGAGGAGATAGGGTATGAAGATATAACAACTGACGAAGTTTCGACAGTAGAAAAGGAAGTTGCAGGCTCGTTGAAAAAACAAGAAGAGCCAGCAAAGGATCTTAATAAGTCAGAGGATGCAACAACCGGTGCAAGTCAAATGTCAAGTGACACAGGTACTACGGAAGAATATATTGCACCAGTGACGGAGACAACGGTTTCAGATGTTCCGACAACAGAAGAACAGACAACAGAAGCGAATGTGACAGAAGCTCCGGTCTCTTATATAGCTGCATACAGTCCTCAGAGTGTGGTATCTCTTGCTACATCTAAATGCATAGCCGGTGGAATGATACGAACAACAGATAATCTTGATAATCTGCTTGCTGAAGGTTCAATCACGCAGGAAGAGTATAATTCTTATTATCCGTATGATGGACTTGGCTACTACAGTGTATTTGTAGAAACTGACCTTAATATCGCCGCTACGGTGTCTGGCAGATCTCTTAGGAGCGAGGATGAAATAGCTACACACATTGCGAATATGCTTTTGCTTGAGCGTGAGCCATATTTCCTGATTGAGTATGCTGGTGTATATAATTCCGGAGGTACGGATTTTTACGAGTTTCGTTGTTACAGATAATCAAATATATAAATAAACAATCACATTACGAAGAAGATATGAGCCATAAGGTTTGTATCTTCTTTTTTTTATGCAAAAGGGAGGATTGATAGCATGAGAATAAAACATAAGTTCAAACGATATTTAGCAGGTCTGCTTGCAATCGTAACATTAGTGACATCAATGGTGGGGTATGTTCCGGTTTATGCAGCAAGTGAGACATCTACAATCGGACTCTGGTATGCATCGGCAAGACCACATGCTGCTGTAAATGAATTTAATTCAAGTCATACTGGACATATCTTTTATACAAAGGTAGATAATCAGGTTGGTTATTGTATGAATTTTGGCTTGGAGGCTCATAGTGGAAGATTATACAATAGTTCCGATCAGACGATGCTTACAACATTGTCAGATAAGCAGGACAAGCTGCTTGCATACTGTTTATACTATGGACACTCAAAAGATAATATAAGCACAGGACCGTCGAATGCTGAAAGCAATGAATATATAGCAACGCAGGCTGTAGTCTGGATTATAATGTATGACATATTCGGAACATCCGGGGCGGATAGTGCTGCTTATACACTTTGTCAGAGTGCTCCTGATCCATCAGCGTCTTATGAGTATTATAAGTCGTTAAGGGATAAAATTAGTACAGCTTATAACCAGACTATTCCGAGTTTCGCATCAAAAAGGAAGAGTTCAGCAGAAACCTATGAGCTTAAATGGAATGAAACAAATCAGAGATTTGAGATTACCTTAAACGACCAGAACGGTATTTTATCTGAGTTTGACTTTGCTATCAGTGGATATAATGTCGAGAAAGATGGTAATAATCTAACCATTTCTAAGGCAACTGTTGATACAACTGTTACAGAGGGTAGTTTTACATCTAATAACGGTAAGGTTGAGGCAACATCAAGTGTTGTCTTTTGGGTGTGTGGGGATGCTTCACAACAGGAGTTCGCATCTGACAGACCACAGGTTGATCCGCTATATGCTTATATCAATGTCAAGACAGAAGAGATTGGCTATGGATATTTAATTAAAGTGGATAGTGAAACTGGATCTAAGCTCCCGAATGCCACTTATGGCATTTATTCGGATAGCGGATGTAGTAAGTTAGTAGATACGCTTGTTACCGGTACAGATGGCACAGCTAAGTCAAAGGAGTTAGTAGCAGGAACATACTATGTTAGGGAAATCAAGGCACCACAGGGATATGTATTAAGCCCGGATATCCATACAGTTGTTGTTAAGGCCGGACAGACAACCGAATTTACCGAAAAGGACACAGAGCAAAGAGGAGCTATTACCATCTATAAAGAGGGAGAAGTTCTTACAGGGTGGAACGGAACAAATTTTGTATATGAGTTGAAACGATTACCGGGTGCTACATTTAAGGTAACAGCGGGTGCAGATATCATCAGATCAGACGGTACAAAAGTATATAACAGAGGCGATATCGTCAGAGAGGGACTTGTTACCGGAAGTGACGGTAGTGTAGTGCTCAATAATCTGTATTTGGGTACTTATGTAGTGACTGAGACAAAGAGCATAGACGGATACACAATCAACAATACGCCTATGACAGTTACGATTACTTATAAAGATCCGACAGCAACCGTACAATACGAGTCAGCTACAATAAAGAATAATAGACAGAAAGCGGAAGTGAATGTAATCAAGACTGATGGTACAACATCCAATCCGTTAAAGGGTGGAGAATATACACTGTATGCCGGAAATGATATTAAGAATTATGCAGGCACAACGATTATGTCAAGAGGAACGAAGATACAAACCGTAACAACAGGGAGTGATGGCAATGCGAAATATACTGTAGATATACCGGTTGGGAACAGTTATTATATCAACGAAACAAAAGCTCCATATGGGTATGTTAGAAATTCGTCAGATACTTTTAATTTCTCTTTTACACCATTAAGCCAGAGTGAAGCAAAGGCATATTTCAAGCACACATTTAAGAATGATTGTGTTACAGCTAAGATTCATCTTTATAAGATAGACAAGGAAACCGGAAAGGCTGTTCCACAGGGCGATGCGAGATTAGAGGGGGCAAAATATGGGTTATATGCGAGAGAGGATATCGTACATCCTGATGGGACAACGGGAGTGATTTATAAAAAGGATTCTCTGATTGCAGAACTTACAACAGATAAGAATGCGGAAGCAGAGATAAAGGGCTTATATCTTGGGAAATACTATATCAAGGAAATTGAGCCACCGGTTGGTTATAATCTGGATACAGAAGAGCATGATGTAGAGTGTTCTTATGAGGGAGATAAGGTAACAGAGGTTTCTCGAACTACCACTTCTAAAGAAACTGTTATTAAGCAGCCGTTTCAGCTTATAAAGGTATCGGAAGATGGTAATGAAACAGAAGCAGAGGTGTTAAAAGGAGCCGGATTTACTGCATATCTGAAGTCCTCTCTTACTAAAGATAGTGAGGGGCATTATGATTTTACTCAGGGGATTCCAGTTGTGATTGGAGAGAATGGGGCAACAACGATTTATACGGATGAAAAGGGATATGCAAAAACAATTCCGATTCCATATGGAACATATATCGTTGTCGAGTCTGTTACGCCGCATAACATGGATACGATTAAACCTTTTGAAGTTGTTATCTCTAAGAACAGTCCAAATGAGCCGCAGGTATGGAGAATTTTCTTAGATAGAGAATTTTCGGCAAAACTGCGAATCGTAAAAAAGGATGCGGAGACCGGAAAGACGATTCTTCTTCCGGATACGGAATTTCAGATCTATAACAAGGATACCGGAAAGTATGTTGAGATTATCACAACTTATCCGTCAAAGGTAGTGCATAAGACATTTGTAACGGATGAGGATGGAGATTTGATATTACCGGAAACATTACCGATAGGTAATTACAGGATAGAGGAACTTCATGCTCCGGATGGATATATAAGAAATAGTAATTTCGCGGATGTAACGATTGATTCTGATACATTTCATGAGGTTGATCCGGATACCTTTGAGGCGATTATTACAGTAGATTATAAAAATGAATCGGCAAAGGGAGAACTTACGGTAGAAAAGAAAGGCGAGGTACTTGATGACTATGAGGGCGGCTGGTTTGCGGACTCTGAAGAAAAGACTTTTACCTATCGAATGGGAAGCCTTGCAGGTGCGGAGTTTGAGGTGAGAGCTGCCGAGGATATCTATACTCCTGATTATCAGTTGGACAAAAACGGAAACCGAATAAAGATATATGCCAAAGGGGACTTAGTTACAAAGTTGACTACAAACGAAACAGGTAAAGCAAAAGTCGGAAATCTGCCGCTTGGAGCTTATAATGTAAAAGAGATAAAGGCACCATATGGATATTTGCTTTCTCCACAGGAGCAGACAGTGTTTTTTTCCTATGTTGATGAGGACACACCTGTTGTTTATGAAAGTCGTGTTTTTAGCGACGAGAGAGAAAAAGTAGAGATTCAGGTTGAAAAAAGAGATGCAGAAGATGATAGAGCGATTGAGGGGGCTGTATTTGGACTATATGCAGCGGAAAATATAAAGAATGTAGATGGAACAACCATTGTAGATAAGGGGGATCTTATTGAGCAGGCTGCTTCTGATAAAGATGGAGTGGTTATCTTCTTAAAAGATATACCATTTGCCCAATATGAGGTTAAGGAACTTGCTGCTCCTGACGGGTATGTATCCAGCGACGAGATATTATCCTATGAAACAAAATATGTAGCGCAGGATATTCCGGTTGCAAAGTATAGCAGTGTATTCCTAAATACGCCTACGACATTTGAGTTTAGTAAGGAAGATATTACAAGTGGAGCTGAGCTTGATGGTGCAACACTTTCTGTCCTTAATGAAGACGGAGAAGTTGTTGAGACATGGACATCAAAGGCGAAAGAAAAACATGTGATAAAAAGGCTTGTAGTCGGAAAGACATATACGCTTAGAGAAGAATTTGCTCCATATGGATATCTTAGAGCTACAGATGTTACATTTACTGTCCTTGATGAAGAAACCGTTCAATCGGTGGTCATGCGGGATGAAGTTCCGACAGGTTCTATTGTAATCAATAAGGACGGAGAATTTCTGGCGGATGTTACTCTTGTAAAGGGTAAATGGTATGATGCAATATTTAACTATTTTAGAGATCCGGTTGATGGTGTTGAATTTGAACTATATGCAGCAGAAGATATTGTAAGCTATGATGGACTTGGAACTGTATATTTTCAAAAGGACGAGTTAGTTGATACTCTTATTACCAATGAGAAAGGAGTTGCAGCAAAGGGCAATCTGCCAATAGGAAAATATTATCTGATAGAAACTAAAACAAAAGAGGGCTTTATTAGAGATACGGAGAGAAAAGAGGCTGATTTAAGCTATATCAATCAGGAAACAAAGGTAATATATGCCGGTATGCAGATCACAAACAATCGACAAAAGGTTAAAATCTCAATCCTTAAAACTGATGCGGAGGACGGTGTTAAACTGGAGGGAGCAATCTTCGGTATTTTTGCAAAGGAGAATATTATCGGAAAAGATGAAAAGGTAGTCTTTGAAAAGGACTGCGAGCTTGAAAGAGCTGTTACGGATTCAGAGGGAAGCATAATCTTTACAGCAGATCTTCCACTTGGTGAGTATTATGTCAAAGAACTGCAAGCTCCGAAAGGATATGCATCAACTGATGTTATATATGATATCTCTGCAACTTATCAAGGTGACGATATAGAGTTTATTGAGTTTTCTTACGAGTTTAAGAACAGTCCCATAACTGTTGAATTTAGCAAAACCGATATCACCGGAGATATCGAGCTTGAGGGTGCAAAGCTTATAATCATTGATGCAGATGGAAAGACTGTTGAAAGTTGGACTTCTACAAAGGATATTCATACAG
This sequence comes from uncultured Lachnospiraceae bacterium, assembly GCA_937915975.1. Taxonomy (GTDB): domain Bacteria; phylum Bacillota; class Clostridia; order Lachnospirales; family Lachnospiraceae; genus Coprococcus_C. The sequence continues at coordinate 18,929 of CALGGL010000362.1, forward strand.
TTAAAAGACTTGCGGTTGGTAAGTATATTCTTCGGGAGGAAACATCTCCGTATGGATATAAAATAGCAAATGATATTGAGTTTGAAATCTTAGATTCCGGAGATATTCAGAAAGTGGAAATGCGAGATGAATATGTATTCGGTAAAATCAAGATTAAGAAGCGAGATGCAGAACTTAGTCAGATACTTCTTGATGGAGTTACCTTTGAGATAAGAGATGCAGAGGGGAATGTTCTTGATACCATAACGACGGATCAGATAGGCGAGGCATTATCAAAAGAACTGCCTATATGCACCTATATTGACGGAGTGTATGATAAGGATATCGTATATACAGTTGTTGAGGTAAAGACTAAAGAGGGGTATATTATTGACTGTACACCGCATGAGGTTGTATTGAAGTATTCGGATACAGCGCCGGATATCATAGAATATACATTGGAACTTACCAACAAATCGGAAGTACCGAAAGTGCCAAAAACAGGCGATGATTTTAACCCGGTTATCTGGATACTGATTGGAACTACCGCATTACTCTTTGCTGTAATGGCGTTTATATTCCATATAAAAAAAGAGGATGAGGATCAACTCCCTGATTAAAAAATAAATATGTGAATGAAAGAGGATGTAAGTCATAAACTTATGTCCTCTTTGTTTATTAAAAATGAGGGTAATAAGCTCTCGGAAAGGAGTAAATATGGATGTGCATGGTTTAGTTATGGTTATTGAAAACAATAAGGGTTATGAGTATAACTATCTGCTTGATGAAAAAACTGCTATGAAGAAAATCATAGAATTAGCGGCTGATATGGATGATGAAGTGTACGAGTTTTTGATTGAGCTTCAGAGTTCCAATACGATTGCAGATATTCAGAGAAATAATAATGTTCCGCAATGGGCCACATTATATCTTAAGCCAAATGAGACCATATCTATTGCTATCCCGCATACGCAGGGAGAACTTGCAGGGTTCTTAAAGGGTGAATGTAACGACAAGGAGGATATGTGGGAGTTTAGCAAAGAACGTTGCAGCATATGGGCACTTGATATGCTGAATGCATTGAAAATAACAACTTCCGGAGATGTTCTGGGATATCCGGAGTGCTCATATAAACATGTGAATTTTGAATTTAAGCAGGGGCAGGAGCTTATGAATCTGAATGGAAGCTGCTACAAGATTCTACAAGTGCTGTCACCAACTAACTTATTACTGTTTGATATGAATAGTAGTCAGTTTGTAGTAGGACTTGGCACGAGCTTATTTGAAAGAAGATATAAGCAGATGCCGGATGTTCTTCCGGTCTTTGGCATTGAGTGGGAAAGAGGTGTCTATCTTGGCAATACGCCATCATGTATAGATTTCTCTCTTATCAGGATGGAGTATGGAACTTATACGGAGCCGGAAACTCTTACAGAGTATAGGAAGAAAGTAAGTGAGGATTTCTTGGCTCTTCAGAAGATTACTGTGAATCCATTTTATCCGGAAAAGGTACGGGAAGCAGCCAAAGACTCTATGTACCAACGCTATATGACCGGAAAGAGAGAAGTGTTTTATGACAATCTTGGTTCCGGTAAATATGACGATGGATTTCATCAGGAAAAAGATGAAGTGATCGAAGAAAAAAGCATTAGGAGGTAAATTCGTTATGATGAATTATGAGACTTTTAAGGGGATTGTTGAGAATGAGTTTTTAGGTTCGATGGGACCTGAGTTTGAGGGAATGCAACTGGAGGTGATTCCGGTTCAGAAAGTAAATGTGACATTAGATGGAATGTGTGTAAGAAATCCGTCCAATCCGGAGCAGATTGCACCGACCATATATATCAACGATATGTATGAGTATTACAAGCAGACCGGAGATTTGAAGCGCGTTATGAGTGAGACAGCCGAGACGCTAAAGAGATGTGAGGAGAAGGCTTCAGAGCTGAGGGATATAGTAACGAGTGATAGTATGAAGGAAAATGTAAAGGATCAGATTTTCTTTCAGTTAATCAATAAGGAGCAGAATAAGGAGCTGCTTAGTGACTGTCCATATAGAACATTTGAAGATTTGGCTATTATCTATAGGATTTTAGTTTTAAAGGATCAGGATGGCATCACCAGTAGTGTTATTCATAACAATCTGGCAAAGAAGTATGGTATGAGTGAGACAGATCTGTTTCAGGCTGCGGTAGTAAATACTAAGAGACTTCTGCCTACTGTAGTCAAACCTATGGAAGAGGTTATGAGAGAGATATTCGTTTCTGATGGGATACCTGAAGATATGATTGAGCTTATGCTGCCTTCTTTGCCAAATGATATGCAGTTTTATGTTATCTCAAATAATCAGGGAATCAATGGTGCAGTAAATATGCTATATGAAGAGGAATTATATAAGCTTTCTCAGAAATTGAATGATAATCTTATCATTCTTCCGAGCAGTATCCATGAGGTTTTTGTATTGGCGGTAGGGAATAACGATGTGGAAGAGCTTGCAAATCTTGTTAAGGATGTAAATATGAATATTGTGCCAGTAAATGAGAGACTTTCCAATCAGGTATATATGTATGATGGAGATAAGAGAACATTGAAGCAGATTACGGATACGCCAAACAGGAGCCTTGTAGATGAGGTAACAGAACAGAATCTTATCTATAATCAGCAGCAATCGAGATAGGAGTGATGGTGTTATGGAAAAACCGGAATTAACACAGGAGGATCTTATCCTTATGGTGAATAGTGCCGAGTATGAGTTCCTTATTTTGGTTCCTTTAAGCGAGGAGGGATATGATGGCAGCAAAGAAGAATCTGTTCAAACTTGAAAAGGTCTCGATCCGAATGGTATCGGATGCCCCGATTATGTCGGGGTACCCGATACATTCTGCTAAGGATGCAGTAAGGACTCTTGGTGATTTGTTGTGTGAGATGGACAGAGAAGTAATTTGTATTATCAATATGAAAACCGATGGTACGCCAATTAACTGTACGATTGTCAGTATAGGTGCGATTGATCAGGCAATCACAAATCCAAGAGAGATGCTGAAGGCGAGTATTCTTTCCAATGCTGCCAATATGCTTATACTGCATAATCATCCGTCTGGTAACCTATCTCCGTCTAAACATGACACGATGCTGACTGACAGAATGGTGCAGGTATGTGATTTGATGGGGATTCCGCTTTTAGACCATATTATTATTGGAGCAGATAATGAGAAGTATTTCAGTTTCCGAGAAAAGGATGTTATGCCTTATGCAAATATACATCTGGAAAATGATTATAATGCTATCAAATTATCTGCTCCTATGGTTGCGGAACAACAAAAGAAAGAAGTGAGGTAATCATGGATGGAAGATTTACAAGCGAGGAACTCGCTATTGCAAAGTCAACAGATCTTGTGGAAGTAGCATCAAGACTTGGATATACGCCGCAGAAGATAGGAAAGTATTATACACTGAAAGAAATGGATTCCATACGTATCTATAACAGAAGTCATTGGTATAGATGGTCTGGAAAGAATGTGAATGGACATAGTGGCGGATCACAGATTGATTTTTTACAGGAGTTTGCAGATATGGATGTAAAAGACGCTGTATTCTGGCTGCTTGATTTATGCGGCTATAAGAGGTCGGAAAGTATAAAACCGGTATTGAAACATCAGATAAGTGCGATGTCTGCTCCGAGAAAGGAATTTGTATTGCCAAAGGCAAATATAGATAACAATCGCATTTATCAGTATCTGAGTAAGGACAGAGGACTTAGTAAGGATATTATAGATTATTTCGTAAATAAAGGTCTGATATACGAGAGTGAGAATTATCATAATGCTGTATTTAAAGGAAATGACAAGAATGGAGTAACAAGATTTGCGAGTATGAGAGGTATCTATGATAGAGACGGTAAGAAATTTCGATGTGATGTAGCAGGGAATGATAAAAGATATGGCTTTAATGTCCATTCGGAAGCAAGTGATGAGGTTAATGTCTTTGAAGCCTGCATTGACATGATGAGTTACATGGATATCTTTGGAGTAACGAATGTTAATTGTGTTGCACTTGGAATGACAGGCGATGCTCCTCTTGAAACATTTTTGAAGGAGTATCCGCATATCCGGTTAATTCGGTTTTGCCTTGATGGAGATGAGCCGGGAATGGATGCCATGATGAAATATCATCAGAAATACATTGCAGCAGGTTATGAAGTGATAGTCTCTCCACCACCGGTTGGACATAAGGATTATAATGAGTGGCTTGTCAGCACGAAAGGGAAGTTAAATACTATAAAAAAATCCTATGATACAGAAAAAGTGCTATGAAAAAGTTCTATCATTTTGACAGAATGCTATGAAAAAGTCCTGCCATGATTTGAGTGTCAATGAAAGGTTGGAAACAGATGCTATAAAAAAGTCCTATCACTTTGGCAGAATGCTATGAAAAAGTTATATTACTTTGGAAAATTGTTATGAAAAAGTCCTACCATTATCGTTAAAATTATATTTAGAGTAAATATAGACGGGGTTTTAGGGGTGTCCCCTAACAAGAATGCGAAACCTATATAGGTTTTGCGTATCTTGCAGTCCAACAGGGAATAGGAGGTGGTTAATAGATGAGCGAGAAAAAAACGGTTCAAAAGCTAATTCTTATGACTAAAACTGAGGCACAGGAACTGGAGAAAAAAGCTAAAGAGGTTAATATGTCAGTCGGGGCTTATATAAGACTTAAAGTAAAAGAAAGACCGAATGACTATCCGGAGATAAGAAAACTTCTGGGAGATACAATCAATGAGATAAATCACATAGGAAATAATATCAACCAGATAACAAAGAACAACAATTCCTCGCTCTATCTTCCGGAGGATAAGGAGAGGCTGATTGCTTACATGATGAGAGTGTCACATCGTATGGATGAGGTGGTGAGGGAGCTTGGCAATATGTAAGATACTTCATATGAAAGATTGTACGACAGCAGTTCATAGCAGGCATCTGAAAAGGACCATTGACTATATTAAGAATGGTGAAAAGACGCAGGAACAAATAAAGGTAGGTGCGGTAAACTGTCAGCCGGATAATGCGTATGAAAAGATGATTGAAACTAAAAAGTATTTTGATAAGCTGGATGGCAGGCAGGGGTATCATATCATCATATCCTTTAAGGAGGGAGAGACCGATGCAGACACAGCCTATGAGATAACAGAACAATTCGTGAATGAATATCTGAAAGATAATTATGAAACGGTTTTTGCAGTTCATGATAATACTGTTCATATTCATGCACATATTGTATTTAACAGTATCAGTTTTGTGACAGGTCTTAAATATCATTATAAGAAAAACGATTGGGCAAATGAGATACAACCGATTGTAAATCGAATATGTATGGAGCATGGACTATCTACTGTAGAGATTGATAAGGATGAGCCACATGACAGATACAAGGAATGGAACGATGTCAGAGATGGTGCATTTGTATGGTCGGATATGATAAAAAGAGATCTCGATATTGCAATCGCTGAGGCAGACAGTTATGAGAATTTTATAAACATATTACAGGAGAGAGGATATGAGATAAAGCAGAATAAATATCTCGCTGTAAAGCCGAGAGGCATGACAAGATTTAGAAGATGCAAAACATTAGGCGATGATTATTCGGAGGAGGCAATCAGGGCACGAATACCAAAGGAAAATCTGTCAAATTATAAAGGCGAAACCTTAGAGGAGGCAGAGCGAATTATATATTCCAGAATACCACGAGGGAAGCGTGCCAGACTTACACCGATACAGAAAAAATACTATACAAGGCTATACAGACTTGGACTTATTGCAAGGCGGCCATATAGTAAAGCGTGGATGTATAAAGATGATATTAAGAAAATGCACGCATTACAGAAGAAATATTTGTTTCTTGTGGAGCATGATATTGAGAGCCTCGAACAGTTAAGAGAAGTCAAGGATAGTATCTTGTCGGAAAGAGATAGCTTGTCGGAAGAGAGAAAACGATTGAATGCGACAAAGAGAAAATGCAAAAGCCTGTTTCAAAAGGTCTCTGTTATGGAAAGATTATATGCTGCGAAGCAAGCTTATCAAAATGGAGACAAATATTTTGAAGAGGAACACATAAGATGGGTTGAACTTAGTAAAGAAGTTGCTAAAGAGGGTTATTCTTATGATGAAGTGCTCCGGTTAAGGGAGCATTACGATAACGAAATTAAGCGTTATCAGGATGTTATAAAAGATGCATCAGACAAGGTTCATATTGCGGAGGCCATTATCAGAGATCTTGAAGAAGATGATATCGGCAGAAAGCAGGAAATTGAAGATAAGGAATTAGAGAAACAGCCAAAGGTAAGATAGGCTGTTATTTTTTTGGAGGTGACTTACATGGAGAGTATTGCAGATATTTCAGCAGCGTTAGAGATGATAAGAAAAAGAGATTGTCCGAAAAAGGAAGTCCTTGCATTGGTTGAAAAGGATTTATGTAGTGGATTATCCGTTGAGGATGTGGAGGTTTATTACAAGAGAAAGATCAGCGTTGAGAGAATGAGACTTATATCAAAGTGCCTGCATGCAGGAGTACCAAAGGAGAAGATTACTCTTATGATGCGGCATAAGGTAGAAGACGACGGATTAAGAGCCATATATGAATATACAGTTAATGGTGTACCATTTGCGATGATTGAGCCATATGTGGAGAGCAACCGTAGTGACAGATTTATCAAGATGGCTGATAGTTGCAGCAAGTATTTATCCGGCGATAGGAATAAGAGAGCATCTGATCCGGAACAGGCAGAGACAGTAGACGAAACCGTAGAGAAAGTTGTAGAAGAAAAGGCGGAGGAAATTACTGAGCCAGTGCAGGAGCATTCGGAGACAGATAATAAGGAAATTACAGACGAGCGAAGTAAGACTGCTCCAAAGGAAACTAACAGTCCTACTCAGCCGGTGGTGCAATCTGTTGTGTTACCGGACGATGTTATTGAGTTGCTTACCGGAATGCAGAATATGATCAAGAGTATTAGTGAACAGATGGAAAAGCATGAGCAGATGCTTGAGGCTGAGAAGAAGAATACAATTCACATGGAGGATAAGATCAGAGAGGAATATATAGCGAAGCTTGAAGAAAAGGAGAAGCAGCTTCAGGCAAAGGATGCAGAGATGGAGGAGCAGCAAAACCGTATCAGAGAATTGAAGCGTGCGGAGCTTAAGGTCAAGGAAGAGTATGAAAAAAAGATTAAAGAGCATGAATATAAAGCGGAAGCAAGAAGTGAAGAAAAGGCAGACACGAGCATTGAAGTAAAGGCTAAGGAGACGGAGCCTGTTCCGGATATGCCTGTTCAGAAGATGGAGGAGGAAACCAAAGTGGTAAAGAGTGATATCCCGGTATCGTATTCAAGGATTACTACTGATAGTAGCGGACAAGTGCTCGATGCTAAACCATTGGATGTAATGACACGCAGAAGAAGAGGCATTATGGCAGTTGGAAGTGCGTTGATTTTTAAGAAGAAATCACAGAGAGACATGGTTGACAGAGCTCTTGCGGGAGAGCTTACGGTTGAGCAGATTGCTCAGATCAGACATGGAATGGAACTTAACTTGAGAGAGGATCAGCTCTGTTCCATTATTAAGAGCAGATGTGATGCAAAGATTATGAAAGAAGTGATTGAAATGGCTGCTCTTCAGAATCAAAAGGGCTATTATGCATAAGGGGGAGATATTATGGCAGAGGAAATACAGGAAGCGGTGCAGATTATCAGAGTTGCCTTTGAGGGTGTAGAAGTTGCTATGAAGATTGGAAGCGGGGGAATCGGTGCGATGCAGAAAATGGCAGATTTAATCAAGGGGCTACTTGATTATGAGAAGTCGATAGGAAAAACGAATATGAGAAGCCTGCTTGTAAAAGGTGGCGATCTGCAAGTATTTCAGTTTGAAATGGAGGATATGAAGAAAGTTAAGAAGATGGCTAAGAAGTATGGGATATTATATTCCGTATTACCTCCAGTCAACAAAGAACAGGGCAAGGCTGAAATCCTGTTCCATAGTGAGGCGGTTCCACGAGTAAATATGATGGTACAGAAGCTCAGCAAGGGCAGAGTTACAACCTTTGAAGATTACTTAAAGGAAGAGGATGGTAAGCAGCTTGACACGATTATGGATTATCTGCATGAGGAGAAGAAAAAGGGAAACCTTGATGTCCACACTGAAGCAAACAAAGTCATTGATGACATGATTGAAAAGGTAGGAATGTTTGCGATGGAAAAGGATTCAATCAGTGTGGACTCTATCAAGGAAAACTTCTCTATTCCACAGGAACAGGCAGAGGGGGTTGTTGGAAAGCTCGAAACAATGGGGGTACTTGCAAAAGGAAATGATACCGGGCATTATAAGGTGCTTATGGACAAGGAAGCATTCAAAAACCGTATCCGAGGATATCAGGATCTTGCTGAAAAGATGCGGGCAGTTGCTAAGTCAAAGGATACGAGTCTTGTGGATATTACGATTAGCAAGACATTGATTATCGAAGAAAATGAACTTGCGGTTAAAACACGCATTCCCGGAACATGGGGAGACAACGCAAGATATATCTGGATTCGTAAGGATGATGTCATGGAGATTCATGGCGGTAAGACAATGCTTACTTTTATTGATAAGGATAAGGAATATAAGATGTATGATGCCGAAAACAGGGTTGCGTCAACCATGAAAGGCTCAGATCTTTATTCTAAGCATTATGACAGTGTAGAAATAGGTGTCCGCAAGCGTTATGAGAAGATGCGTAAGGAGAAAGACGAGAGAGAGAAGGCTGCTAAGGATATATCAAA
>CALGGL010000363.1 GCA_937915975.1 uncultured Lachnospiraceae bacterium
GTCGAAGCGTTTCTCGACGGAGGCGCTGAACCCCCATGCTGCTGCCCAGCGCAAACGTGGGCGCCCCAAGGTAGTGCTGGCCACTACCTACGAGGAAGCCATGCACTGGTATGACATGTATTCCGACAACATACTCGGTGTCATCAGTGACTTTGCTCTGGAGGCGGACGCCGTGGACGTTTGCGTCGCCTATTACACAGGAGACGAGGAGATCAAATTCTCCGTGCGTTCCTGCACCAAGGAAGTCCATGCCAACGAACTGGCTTCGTATATCTCAGAGGGAGTCGGCGGCGGCGGCGGTCACATCTACAAGGCCGGAGGCACCATAAGGCCCGAGCTCATAGCCGACGGCCGTGCCGAAGGATATATAGACAGGCGCCTCATCGATTACTACGACAAATATATGGTCATGTATGCCAAGGATATGACCCTGGATACATCCACCTTCAAAAAATACGAGAAGATCCCCCAGGAGCTGGGAGTCGTCTCGCTTAAGAAGGTCTTCCCCATCGACACCCACGTGGAGATAAGGACCATGGAGGGAGATATCACGGTCACCGTTACGGACGACCTCTATCTCATGGTAGGACTTGCCGGAGAGATCTATCCCATTGCGGAGAAGAAGCTCCGCTCCAGTTACTTTGCACTGGGAAGGCCCTATTCCAGGACCTTTGAATACGCCCCCACGATAAAGGACATTCAAAGCGACGAGAAGAAATCCGTCATCGATTATGCGGAAGCCGTTATAAGCATCGGCAGCACAAAGATCTATGCCAAGCCCCTGGACAGGCCAATAAAACTCTTCACCGAGTGGGATGACGAGAAGTACTACTACGGAGACGTGGGAGACTATATAACTGTCAGGGAAGACGATCCCCACGACATCTACGTAGTCAACAAGACCATGTTTGACCGTCTGTATAAGGAGTGCGACTAGATACCGTAAAGGGATCTCTCCTCTGCGGCCATCTCATAGCCGTCCAGCATCTCCGCTGCTCTTTCCTCTATCTCCTCCGGGGTGAGTCTGAATTCATTTTCATTTTTAAGCTCAATGGTAACCGGTACACCACCTGCAAGCTCAACACAAGGCACGTATGAAACATAGCACGGCTCAGGGATAATAACCTCATCTCCCGGATCAAGCATGGCACGAAGTGCTACATCTATACCCTCACTGCCTCCGACCGTAAGAAGTGCCTCTTTCTTATAGTCATAATCGACATCGTATTTTCTCTTGTACCATTTACAGATTTCCTCTCTTAACTCAAGAAGTCCCGAGTTAGAGGTATAGAAGGTTCTTCCCTTTTCAAGAGAATAGATACCCTCCTCGCGGATATGCCATGGAGTATCAAAATCCGGCTCACCGACACCGAGCGAAATTGCCTCCGGCATCTCACTTACTATATCAAAGAACTTTCTTATGCCCGAAGGCTTAATATCCTGAATCGTTTTAGACAGTGGATTTCTCATGGTATAATTGCCAACCTTTCATCTTTTTTCTCAACGTCAAATATAATTCCGTGATCCTTGTATTTCTTAAGTACAAAATTAGTAGAGGTACTTACAACCGTTTCCATAACCGCAAGCTTGTTTGATACAAACATGGAAACCTCTTTAAGTGTCTTACCCTGAAGTATTACGGTAAAGTCGAATGCACCTGCCATCAGATACACGGCACTTACCTCTTCAAAATTATATATTCTCTCTGCGATTTTATCAAAGCCCTGTCCACGCTGCGGAGTAACCTTTATCTCGATAAGAGCAGTAACCTTTTCCTCTGCAACCTTATCCCAGTCAATCATGGTATGATAACCACAGATAACTTTCTTATCCTCCATAGCCTTGATGTCCGCCGCGACCGCCGCCTCATCAAGACCGAGCATATCCGCTATATCCTTAACGGAAAGCTTGCTGTCAGTTTCCAAAAGCTTTAAAATCTCAGTATTCATACTTAACCTCTTTCCACCACGACTTGCGTGATTAATATATTTTTATGTCAAAAATTATTCTAATATCTTATAAATCTCATCACCCTTAACCGGTGAAAGAAATCTCTGCTCAGGCTCTCTTTCATCGCCAAGCATAACAACCTTATTATTATCCTCAGTTACCTTGCCGATTATAGCGGCTGGAAATCCTTCACCTGAAGCTGCAACTTCACATTCTTCACCGTATGCCGCTCCATCTTCTCCTTCTTTCAACCCGCCTCTTATAACCGCAATCACCGCTCCGGTTCCGTCAAGCATATATGGATTGATGTCAAAAAACTCGCTTATCTCAACAGTTTCCTGTTTTATCGGTATGCAGGCATGATTAATATTTATTCCATGCTTTATCTTAACTCCGAGCTGCCAGAGTGCTCCATATATACCGCCATGTGAAACATCATGCATATAAAGCACATCTTTTCCAAATGTATCAATTAAAAACCGAACCTTATCTCTTATGGCATATTCCTCTTTGTTAAAATATGCCCCCTCTATGTAGCTATATGCAAATCTTTTTACAAGCTCATCCTTTTTACTTCTTGCTATAATATCCGTACCCATAAGTCCGGCATAGCCAAGCATAATAATCCTGTCACCCGGTAAAATTTTATTTATATTCTGAGTATATGCTATATTATCAGATGCTTTTACGCATCCATACGTATCCCCGGTTTCACAAGCCGCTACACCGAATACCGTTACTACAAAGCTTGCCTTGTTATATGACGGCCCAACCTCGGTATGGCCTCCGAGAATCTGTATATCCTCTTCATCAGCCAGAGAATTAAATTCCTTCATATAAAGCTTGATATCCGCCTCACTTACCGATTCAGGGAGCAGCATAACAAGCCTTACTCCAACAGGCTTAGCACATGAAACGGCAAAATTATTCATAGCCTTAGTCCATGCTATATAAGGATTACATGAAACCCCTTCACAGGATACCATATCCCCGCAAAGCGAAAAATCATTTCCGGTTCCGACACCCTGCTTCATATCCTTATTATGTTTTCTCACATGCTTAATAACCGAACGTGTATTAACAAGTTCATTTAAGGTTCCAAGTTCCATAGAGCCCTCAATCATCCTCAATCTATAACAACACAGTCATATACAATGTATCTCACACTTTCCCATTGTAATTACTCCACAGGTGCATCTGCAGGAGGATCCTCAGCAGCCGCTGGATCGACAGGCGCTTCAGTAGGAGCTGCCGGTGCTTCGGCAGGTGCTTCTGCCGGCACATCTGCCGGTGCTTCAGCCGGATTATCAGCTGTCTCCTCTGCTGCATCCGGTCCCACCGTTACATGCTCCGGTGTGGCCATATATTGACTTGTATTTACCTTAATCGAATCCGTAAGCTCGCCGTCTACATATACGTGCTTCCACAGCTCAGCCACATACCCCGTATGTGCCTTTTGTGTAACATTTCTTGTACCCGCAGGCAGGGACTCATCCACAGTGACAATTTCCTCCCCCGGTGCAATTGTTTCCACCAAAACAGACTCAAATTCAAGAGTTCTGTTTTCCGGTCTTGTCTCCTTGCCGAATATAGCAAATGTAATTTCTCCGTTTTCACATGCTCCGGCAATATAAATAGGTGTATCCGTATCATTTCTGAATTTAAAATTCTTTACGTCTCCGGATATAGCCGCATCCTGAGCAAGCTTAACATATCCTACAGTAAGACTGTGGTTTGCTCTCTGTGTTACCTCAAGCTCAGCATAAAGCACGGCATTGTAAAGTGTAGTCGAAACCTGACATACACCTCCTCCGAGTCCCTGAACCACCGTTCCGTTACTGTACTCGGCTGCATAATGATAACCGTTTTCCTCCGTATAAGGTCTGATTGTCGCATCCGTATCAAATTCTTCACCCGGTAAAACAACAGTACCGTTAATAAAGTTGCAGGCATTTTCCACATTTGCCATACGTCCCGCATCTCCGCTGTAGGTGGTTGTGTACTCGCCAAGCTTGTCAGTGATTCCGTTTAAAGCATCGCTTGTAACCTCAGGCTCAGCTTCGCTGTAAACTATCTCCATGCTGATGGCGTTATAATCAGAGGAATTATTGAGAGTTGTCTGAAGCTGCTCTATACTTGCCTGAGTATCGACGGTTATACCGGTTGTTTCCGGCTGTATCTCAAATGAACCGTCCACCATCTGAATAGATGCAGATGAAGGTTCACAGTTAAATCCGTTTAAAATATTTTCGAGATTGGCATATGCATTTTCATCAAATGAAAATGAAAGCTCGAGTCTTATTTCGCCGCCGTTCTCCAGATTTTTGGTTTCCTTATATCTTTTTAAAACATTACCCTTACGTCCGTATCCGTATGCGGTTTCAACAGCACTTTCCACATCGGTAGATATACCTATATCCGAAAGTGCCACATCTAAAGCATTATCCTTACAGCTAAGAGTTATGGTAGATGAATTGACACTATTTACATATTCAGCACAAGCATTTCTTGCAGACTCCAAAGTCATACCGCCGACATTTGTATTTCCTATATAAATGTTTGGAAGTATGGTATCCGATGACTGCGAATCATTTCCCGTATCTGATGTATCAACAGTATCTTCGACATTTGCTTCCTCCTGTGCCACTGCACTTATTTTATATGAGAAGACAAATACAAACGCAAAAAGAATTACTGTTGCATATCCCAAATATTTTCTATTTTTAATTAAAGCAGATATACATTTTTTCATTAAACTTCCGCCATCCTTGAAAAAAAATAATAATAATGGTATCCTATCTTAGAAAGCTGATACCAAAAGAGTAATAACCATAGCCAAAACCAAAACAACACAGATTACGGCTGATATCATCTTTTGTTTTTTCTTGTTATTAAAATTAATCATTACATTACTACCTCCTGAAAGGAAAACTTTTTATGGGTTACGTAAATTATTATATAATATGTTTAACCGTTATAGTCGGCTTTGCGGCTTTCCGTGCCATAGCCTACCAAAACAAAAAATCAAAACGCGCCCTTGACAGATTCTGGGATCGTGAAACCAAAGCCAATTCCGTAAGACGTGCAGATATTTCCAATCTTGATTATATCACTTTTGATATAGATAAACTGCCTATAAATGAGTCAAAAGACTTAGGTTTTTCTGACATATGTGACGAATTGATTATGCTTTCGGGCAAAAAATTCCTTAATCTTGCCGCATATACCAACACGGACCTTAAGATGATGTACGGTCCTGCCAATCTGGACGCCTTAAGCGAGTATGACAATAATTTTAACCGTCTTATGCGTCTTTTAAACAAGCTTTCAAAGGAGCTTGTAAAAATCGAAAAAAAAGCTTTAGCCAAACAGGTTCTTGAATACAGCATCTCCCTCGGTTCGGAATTAAGCTCTGACTACGAAATGCTTGGCAGCATATACTATAACGAAAATGATTTAACGGACTTCCAAAAGCTTGAAGAACAGGCAGAAAACATAGAGTCGCTTTCAAAAAATCTAATCATTAACAAATTAAATAATATCAAAACAGACGATAAATAGCAACAAATCTTTCGCCTAAGCCTTTTTCTTTGCTGACGGGCAGACACCCGAAAGCACACATTCATCACATTTAGGTCTTCTTGCTATACATATCTTTCTTCCATGTGCGATAATCTGAAGATTATAAAGAATCCACTGCTCCTTCGGAAGACACTTCATTAAATCATATTCTATCTTGACCGGATCCTGATTTTTTGTAAGACCAAGCAGGTTGGATATCCTCTTTACATGTGTATCAACAACTATACTCGGTTCATCAAAAATATTGCCTCTTATGACATTTGCGGTTTTCCTTCCTACTCCCGAAAGCTTGGTAAGTGAATCAATATCCGACGGAACCTCTCCGCCATGTCTTTCAATCACTTCATTTGCACAGGCTATGATATTCTTAGCCTTATTTTTATAAAAGCCTGTGGAATAAATATCCTTTTCAAGCTCGGACTGACTCGCTTTGGCAAAAGCATATACATCAGGATATTTAACAAACAAATCCTTCGTCACGATATTAACCCTGGCATCCGTACACTGTGCGCTTAAGATAGTTGCCACCAAAAGCTCCCATGCATTCTTATGCTCCAGATATGTTTTAAAATCCGTTCCGTATTCATCATTAAGTATTTTAATTATTTCATTTATACGTTCTTTTTTTGTCATTATTCCCCACTCTGACCAAGCAGATAATCTATAAACTGCTGAGCCGTTCTTCCCGATACTCCGCCATGGGAAAGCTCCCACATATTTGCCTTGGCACAGAGCTCCTCGTCGCTAAGAGTAATATTCGGATAGCGCTTTGCAAGCTCTGTTACTATGGTATTGAATTCCTTCTTTGACGGCTTTGAATAGCTTATGGTAACACCAAATCTGTGAACCAGCGAAAGCTTTTCCTGCATAGTATCCGACTTATGCATGCCGTTATCCATCTCTACATCATCACGGTCATTCCATGTTTCCTTAATAATATGTCTTCTGTTGGAGGTGGCATATATAAGCACATTATCCGGCTTGGTTTCAAGCCCGCCTTCAATAACAGCCTTAAGATACTTATATTCTATCTCAAACTCCTCAAAGGAAAGGTCATCCATATAAATGATAAACTTGTAATTTCTGTTTTTGATATGCGATATAACAGCGGATAAATCCTTAAACTGATGCTTGTAAATCTCAATCATTCTGAGCCCCTGGTCATAGTACTCGTTTATTATCGCCTTGATACTCGTTGACTTACCCGTTCCGCTATCGCCGAACAAAAGAACATTATTAGCCTTTCTTCCGCAGACAAAGGCTTCGGTATTCTCAACAAGCTTCTTTTTCTGAATTTCATAGCCTATAAGGTCCGACAGCATAACCTTGTCAGTATTGTTAATTGCTATGAATTCCAAGTCCTTTCCATCCTCATGACTTATACGAAATGCCTTGTTAAGTCCGAACATACCCACACCGTAATGCTTGTAAAACTCCGTCATAATGTCAAATATATCATCAACATTCGACGTTTCACTCACACGATCGCTTATAAATCTTACTTTTTCACTGACATTCTGATTATACATCTGCTCCTTCTTCGGAAGCGACTTATAATTAGTTATTGTAGAAAAGCAGTCTATGCCCAGCTCTTCTTCGATTTTGGAAAAATCAAAATGAAAGAGTCTGTCAAATATAGCATAATCATTTTTAGCAAACTTATTGACCGTTCCGTCACCCGCTCCCACCTTCTCACAGGTAAGCGTAAAGGAATTCTCATTGGTTATAAGATAAAACGCAAGATAATCCTGCCAAAGATTCCTGTTAAATCCATAGCTTGTGGCTACATCAAGAATTCTCTTTACCTGACTGTAAAATCTGCTTATTATCGTTGCATCATCACAAAGCTTATTATCCCTGTCATGAAAAATCTCAGCCATTTTATATAAAATGCTTTCACCGCTTAAATCCCTATAAAGAACAAGTCCCGATATGTCCTTATACATTAAATCATCTCACTTTCCAAAACCAACTACTTCATAAGCTTAATTTCACCTATAACAGGTAAAGGCTTTGTACTGTTATTTGAAGCAGATATAATTCCCGCAATAGCCATAATGAAAATAACCAAACCGATAAAGCCGAAAACTATAGCTGCCAAAACCCTGATTATCGGAATCCATGCAAGTATACCGCTTATGGCACTGCAAATGGTAGCACATATATTAAGAATCAACGCCTGATTAAGGTGATGTTTGACAAATTCATCATCCTGTTCTCCCATAATAAGTGCAATAATCCATCCTATCCATGTAATATAAGATACTATTCCCGCTGTTCTTGCATTCATTTTTTAATCCTCCTACTCATAAGCTTAATTTAATTTTAAGCCCCTTATAATATAAATTAAATGATTAAAATTCATATAGTGTATTCTACCATTCAATTCCTACAAATACAATAAAAATAACATTAAAATAAGATTAAAAAATCGTATATCCGTCATACTCAAAAAAGGAAAGCCGTACCATATCGGTACGACTTTCCGGTTAAATCAATTATTAATATACATTTGCAAATCCGAAGCACTGCTCTTCAAGCTTATTTCCGTCTGCGTCATAGACTCTGAACAAGGTCCAGTAATAACCATACTGCGGCTGCCAAATTGTCCAAAGAGCATTGCCCTCCGATACGCCACACTGACCGGTTGTATAAATCCATGCATCCTTACCTTGAGCAAGCAATGTACAGTCCAATATAAGCATTTCATATCTATAAGACTGATTTGGATTATCAAAGCTTTCGATACCTATCAGATATCCTCCACCTTCACCCTCATAAGGCATCTGGCATATACCCTTTATAACACTCTTACTATATACAACACCTGCTGACTCCTGAATCATGGAATTTTCTTCATTTCCCACAACTCTTGCCTGGCAGACTATTACATAATTGCCTGCTGCCTTTGGTGTCCAATTAAGCCACTCGTTATTCTTAGTCCAAGGACTGATTTCGAACCAGCCCTGACTCTGATTATTCTCATCTATAGCAATCCATCTGTATTCCACATCATCCTTTGTATCGCTCTTCTTGATAACCATACCTGCGATAATTGACGGATTGTCCTGCATGCAGAATATTCCGGTTGAAGTAATTGTTCCTGTTGATGTCTTTTCAGGAATATCCTCATAGATAATTGCATAGGTCGAGAACAATTTAACATTTGCGGAAGCATATTCTCCTGAAGCAGATAAAGTTGTCTTATAGCTTGTAAAAGCACCATCATGAATTCCACCGATTCTGTATTCTCTTCTGTATCCTGCCGGAACCTTTTTAAGTTCATCAGACAATTTTAATGAAATTGTTACAGGAGTAGGCAATTCGGTTATCTGGCCTGCCAATGCACCATTAATCCATACATTTACATCAACATCGAACAAGGCGCCAAGCTTTTCACTGCTTTTAATCTTGTTCTTAATTGCCTTAGCATCATTTGCTACCTGAGCTTCCGTAACAGGCTCTTTACTGAGCTCGATAACGATAGCCTCGCCGTTGTAGAAGGCTTCTTCCATTTCTCCAAGAAGCTCGTTAGATATTCCGGCAGGGCTCTCGCCCTCCATAATCTGATTAACGAGTTCATTAACCGCATTTGCAGCAGATACATCCTCTGCTGAATCCGATGCAGGAATTATTTCCAACTGAGGTTCTTCTTTGAAGCTGAAATCAACATCATAAGCTTTGCCCGGATCTGTGTCTAATGTCGTACGGTTTAATTCGTCAAACTCAAATTCTATAGGTTCACCCGGTTCTCCGTCTTGTTCAACACTCCAGCAGGCGCGCGTATGCTCGGGCGCATCAGGTAAGGCTATTGTAAGAGTTCCACCTGTGGAAAAAAGCACATAATCTGTCCAATGCTCACCACTCTCATCATCGCCCAACTCAAAAGTATCTACAGCATCGATAACTCCTTCATCAGCCGTTATGATAATATCTACTTCAATATCATTATCATCAAGATACGTAACAGTTACAACACCTGTTGTATTATTCATCTGAATATCTATCGGATCATGGAATCTTACTTCTGCTATACCAGGACCGTCGTCCTGTCCGGATTGATTATTTTCTACCTTTTCAACAAGCCTGAATTCTAAGCCTGTGCTTCCCTCCGGCATATCAAAAATACCGAGTGTTACTTCACCGTTATTAGGCATCAAAACCTTAGTCCAGCCTGTTGTATCTCCGGTAGCGGTTAACCTTACAACCATTCTTTCAGAATCAAAGCCTGTAAGAGTAATAACATCCTTTGCTCCCAATTCAGCTATATTAGTATTAGGAACTATAATACCTTCTTGCAATAAATTATTATAATTCTGTATGCCGGTAATATTGGCTGTCGCCTCTTCATCAGTACCTTCTCCTACCGTAAGTGTCGGAACTACAAAGCTTATAGGATAAGTACGTGTACATTCAAATCTAAATTGAACATCAACCACAGGTTCACCATTTGCAGTTAATTGAAGATTATCAACTGTATGAACATACTTATTCTGATCATTTTTCTCTATCGGTACCCAAGTAGTACCATCAGTGCATACCTGAGGTTCATAAGCGTCCGATACAGGTTCAAGATAAAAGGTTGCTGAATCTCCTGCTGTTACATACATCAAAGAAGCATCATCATATACATTATCCTGTACAACCACAGCTGCATTAGAAGTTCTTACGGTACCTACGGTTTCATCTCCGTCTTTATAGGTGAAGACTGCATCATTACCGGAAAGAACGCCAAGAGCTGTATTAACTCTGATTGTTGCCTTATTTTCTGTCGGCTCTGTAACTTCCTTTGCAACTATCGCATACTCGGAAAAGCTTTCAGCATCAAAGGAAATAGTATTTGTTTCAGGATTATATTCCTTAACCGTAACATTTTGATATTCTACCTGATTTCCGTCTGCATGTGTATTTTTATGAACCACCTGTACATTCTTTCCTGCAAGGTCGACACTCTCGTCAAGCTGAAGAGTAATTGTTGCACTGTGACCATTTAATCCGGTTGCATCATTACCAACCTCAGTTTTCCATGCTGCATCAGAGTCTTTATCCTGAACGCCACCCTTTTCATATACCTGGTTCATACTTAGGTCAAGGCAGGCTTTAACTTCGAAGTCTTCTTTATCATTACCTGCAAGTGCCCCATCAGCTACAAAAGGTTTTTCATCTCCCTCAGCAAGCACCACATCAACAACAGCAAGCTCAGCAGTTCCACCATCTATAGCACCTGCCTCAAGTGAAACATTTGCCTCTGAAACATTATTTGATTCTTTAACATTAGTTGTATCATCTTTTGGTACAACATTTGCACCAATGTGGAAGTTACCGCTGTCAATCTTAAACATGAATACGCATGCATCATTATTATTATCGCTTAATATTCTGACATTTCCGGCATTTCTGTTAACACCGCTAAAAGAATCCACCTGATAGCCCTGCTCCGGCTGAATCTTCATCTTAACCCAGGTTCCGACAGGCATAACCATTTCACTGGTTACAACGTTTGTACGAATGCCGTTAATTTCTTTTGTAATAGCCTCTCCTTCTCGGTCAAGCTGATAATGAATTGCGGGCATTTCCTGATTGGTATAACTATCAGCGTTTCCCGGAACTTCAATATGCTTATACCAATAAGTGTGTCCATCGGAATCTTCAAATTGAACAAAATCTATATCTTCTTGTGCAGTCTCAGGTTTTGCTTGTTGCTCCCTATCAAAGGTTCCGTCATAATAATATATATCCATAAGTGTAAGTTCAGACTTACCTATATAACTATCACTTGGCTCTATACCGCCTTGATCATACGGTGCAAAATAATCATCCTGAGTCCAAAGGAAGTTTCCAATAAAGCACTTCGAATTAGGCGATGCCGCTATCTTAATGTCATACTCATCATCTATGCCATCATCCTCACATGCCTTAACCGGAACATTTTCAATAGTAAAGCATATGCCTTGATCCTGGAATAATGTGAGCATAGATGCTTCATCATCAAAGATTTTATGATCCGCATCTACATGAAGCTGAGCGCTGTAATCTACGCCGTTTATCCAAATCGCATCTATTCTGTCTCCGAAGTCTCTGAGATAGACATTAATATCTACTGTTTCCGCTTCATCATCCCTGTCGAAGTTAATAGTATCAGAGCCATACGTTGCTGCTGCATCGTCATATTCTTCATCACTATATTCTCGTTCCCAGGAAAAACCATCCCATCTATTGGTTGTATCGCCATATTGTCCATCTTCTACGTTTATTGCAAACTGGGCAACATACCAATATCTGTCATATCTTGTTTCAATTTCTTCATGACCTGTGCCCGGAATTCCTGTCCAGGTTTCCTTGCCATTTAAATCCATTCCCGAAATGGTTATTTTGGCGGTTTTGTTTCCTCCCGGTTGAGGATCTCCACCACCGTTATTACCATAAGTCACGGAAAGTGCAAGGTTTCCATCTTCCGGAAAATTAAGGCCACCAAGGCTTGCTGTATTTTCATTTACCGCAAGCGGACTACCCCAATCATCCATAGTACTATTTACAGATAATGTCATATTGTCTGCATCAAAATTCTCATCAAGTGCAAATGATACATCGTTGTTATTTGCTATATTAAGCACTGGTGAATCACCCGTAGCATCCCATGTATCATTAGTACCCTTTGTAATGGTTACAACAATGTTAATATCCTGTGTTCCATCATTAACAGTATATGTTGCTGTGTTATCAGCTGTACTTACTGTTGCATTCGGAAACGAAAGAGTGGCAGCTCGACCTTCATTATTACCTCCACCACCGCCGTTATCCTTGGCACGAACAACAAATCGTATTGTTGTATTGCTCGGAACTCCTTCAGCTTCAGCAGTTGAAAGACTTGTTTTACCAGAATCTACTGTAAGAAATGTTTGAAAATCGTCATCATCAGCAGTTAAAAGTGCCTCCATAGTTTCTGAGTTAAAATTATCTAAGGTTATCTCATCATTTGGTGCAAGCTCAACCGCTCCGGAAAGTTCCTCGTTCCCTTGGTATGCGGTGACAATTACGTCGCCTATTACCCATGGATTGTCAAATGTTACAGTTGTATTGCCGGTGATAGCCTTAGCAACATTCACCGGTATAAATGACAACACCATAGCAAGTGTCAAAAGCAACGCAATTAGTTTTTTGCTTTGTTTCATTATGTTTCCTCCTTCTTCATATTTTTAATTATTACGAATTTACCGTTTGATGTTTATTGAGATAAATCCCCAACATAAACGTGATATAATCATATCAAATTAAGTATGTAGTGTAAATAGATTTACCGCATTCGTCAATGACAAATGCGGTAACTTAGTATACTTAACCCAACAGATAAGTCCTTATTGCATTTCGAAGCTTTTCGTTATAGATTACAAAATGTATCTTTGGCGACAGAAGCTTGTTAATTGCGACCCATTTTCTGCTTATTATAAAGTCCATATTTTTAAAGTGTTCGTTTGAAATCTCCTTCAAATCCTTCTTATCCTCTTTATTAAGGAATTCCTGAAACTCCTCTTCCTTCTCAGCGGTGTATATCACCATAAGAGGCTTTGCCTTTTTCAGCATATATTTGGATTTTGCCTTATAGTACGGAAGCTCCTCCTTCTTGGTTGTCAGATAGAATTTTCCGCGCTCCTGATTGGAGCTTATACATTCTCCGGAAAGTGCGACCGAGCCCGAGGTCATATGAGAGGTACAAAACATATCCGAAGGCTTTTTCGGAAAATAATACGGCGATATAGCTCCGCTCATATACATAGGAAACCAGCTTTCCATCCCGAGAATCATTTCCTCCATAGGTCGGTCTATATTATGAACCATATTTAGATGAAGTCCTTTTTTTAGAAGCATGGACATGGCAACTATATATCCGTTTTTGAAGTCCTCATCCTCTGCAGCTTTGGTCATAGGAAGGTCATTGTAGAAAAATATGGGCTCATTTGATTTGGACAAAAGAGTAATTTTTATAAAATCCTTTTCCGATGCCTTTCTTCCTTCAACACCGTAATAATTCTTTCCGTTTCTTAAAATAACAGGGCTGGTAGGCACCTTGATCTTGCCAAGCTTTTCACCGAAATAATCTTCTATCGAAAAATCATCCAGCTTGCCGAGGAAATCGCGGATAATCTTATTATAATCCGTATGTCTTTCCAACAGCCAGCTCTTTAATTTGGCTCGGTAAAGCTCCTCCGTAGAAAATTCATCTGCCTTACACTCAAATATTCCGGCTATTATTTTTTTCTTATCGGATGTATTATAATTTGATATTACATAGTCGGTAATCCGCTCAACAAAATCATCAATATCAAGTGGTCTTCTTTCTGCCTTTTTTATTCTCGAAATATAAGACGCATCATATCCGAGAGCCTTTCCCATACTTATATTGGACATATTAAGACTTGACTGAAGCAGATTAAAGTTTGCTATAAAATCCTCGAAATCATACTTATATTTTTCGGACATTATACCCTCTTCAAAATTATTAAAAATCTCAGTTTTTTCTATAGCAATATTTTTTTTATTTGCAAGGCTGTATAAGGCATCTGCTATCCTATTTATATATTCACTGCCAAGCTCCGGCTCTCTCTTACCGCTTAAGTATCTGCTTATCGCAGCCGGTGACATACCCGCCTCACGGCTTAGGTCACTTGCTGAGCAGCCTATAAGCTCAATATAACGATTTAACTCCTCACTGAATTTCATATTATCTACCTCATATCTATGGTGTACTCATATATTTCTCTCTTGGAAACGCCCCTGTCCTTCGCCACAAGCTTTGCCGCTTCCTTTTTATCCACGCCCTTATCCATATAAAGCTTAAGATGTTCGGGTATAGAGATTTCCTCCCATTTTGACAGGCTTTCCTTTTCAACCTCTTCAAACAAAATGCCTCGAATCACTATGATACATTCGCCCTTTGGCTCATTTTCATTATAATACCCGTAAGCCTTTACCAGTGTTGTCTTAAAAAAGGTTTCATGCTTTTTGGTAAGTTCCCTGCATACGGTAGTCTCCCTGTCGCCAAGCGCATCACAAAGCTCCTTTAATGTCCTTACCAGTCTGTGGGGTGCCTCATATATTATAATGGTTCTGGTTTCACCCTTTAGTTCCTCCAGCACCTTACTTCTTTCTTTCTTATCCGTCGGTAAAAATGCTTCAAAGGCAAATCTTCTTGTCGGCTGTCCCGAGGCTATAAGTGCATTTACTGCCGCACATGCTCCCGGAACGGGTATAACCTCAATGCCCGCTTCGTAGCACTTAGAAACCAGCACCTCTCCGGGATCGGATATGCCCGGTGTACCCGCATCCGTTATCTCGGCAATATTCTTTCCCTCAAGCAAAAACGAAACAAGCTCATCTGCCTTTTCATACTTATTATGCTCATGATAGCTTGTCATGGGGGTTTTTATATCGAAATGATTCAAAAGCTTAATACTGTTTCTGGTATCCTCAGCCGCTATCAACTCAACTTCATTTAATATTCTCACTGCACGATAGGTCATATCCTCAAGGTTTCCTATCGGTGTAGCAACAAGATACAGTTTTCCTGCCATAATCCTATCCTTTTCTTCCCACGTTTATATGATATACCCGTTCTTTCAACTGTTATTATCCGATACAGTTTCAGATTTTTCTACTGTCCGTTATATCTTTTAAGGAGCTCGTCCGTGTAGGTTCCGTCACTGTTATATACAATAAGCCCAGGCAAAATCTTAATTTCCGGTCTGCCACCCTTTGTCGCTTCTATCAAAACCATATTAGGTTCCTTGTCCTCATAGGGCTGAACCAGCTGCATCCTCTTCGGCTCAAGATGATACTTCGACATAAGTCTTATTATCTCTGCAAGTCTGAAAGGCTTATGAACCATAGCAAAGGTGCCGCCAACCTTAAGAAGATATGATGCTGCCTTAATTACATCCTCAAGCTTAATAAGAATCTCATGCCTTGCTATATTCTTGGGCTCCATATCATTTTCCAGACCATGATTACTGCTTATATACGGTGGATTGGATGTAACTATATCAAAGCTTTCTCTTTTATCAGAATCTTCAATCCTTTTACAAACAGGCTTTAAATTACAAAGATTAAGACTTTGA
>CALGGL010000364.1 GCA_937915975.1 uncultured Lachnospiraceae bacterium
CATCTATGCTTATACCGCAATCAGGACACGAAAAGCTATCAGAGAAGTTATGCATATCTCCTCCGATTACATCCACCTTAAGAAGTCCCTCAGACATCTTAAGAACTGTCTCTATCGATTCACCAAGTCTTAATTCTATGCCTTCTTTAACCGCAAGTCTGTCCACAACTATATCAATATTGTGTTTTTTGTTTTTATCAAGCTCTATATCTTCACTTAGGTCGTATAAGCTCCCATCAATTATTGCCCTGACAAAACCGCTTTTTCTCGCCTGTGCAATAAGCTTTGTATGCTCACCCTTTCTCCCTCTTATAACCGGAGCAAGAAGCTGGAACTTTGTTCCGGCAGGAAGTTCCATTATCTCGTCCACCATCTGGTCAACCGTCTGTCTCACTATCTCCTTACCGCAATTTGGACAATGCGGTATTCCTATACGTGCATATAAAAGTCTCAGATAATCATAAATCTCAGTTACGGTTCCCACTGTTGAACGCGGGTTTCTGTTGGTTGATTTTTGATCAATGGATATAGATGGAGAAAGACCTTCTATGGAATCAACATCCGGCTTATCCGACAACCCAAGGAATTGTCTTGCATAAGAAGAAAGGGACTCCATATACTTTCTTTGTCCTTCGGCATATATGGTATCAAAAGCCAGCGATGATTTGCCCGAACCCGAAAGTCCGGTCAAAACCACAAATTTATCTCTCGGTATCTTTATATCAATATTTTTCAGATTGTGCTCTCTGGCACCCTTTATCGTAATGTACTTATGGTCACTCATTCTATCTCTCCGGCAGGTAGTCATTCTTCAGCTTTTCAAGCTTCTCAACATATTTTTTCATAGTTCTTTCAAGGTCATTTTTCGTCTTCTCAAGGTCTATTTTATTTTTTTTGTCAAGCATATACACCGTTCCAACCGCTGTTGCAGCCATAGTTGCAAAAAGACACATTGCTATAATCTTCTTTTTTCTCTTTTTGCAATATCTTTCCTCTTCAATTATGTTTTCTTCTTCCTCAAGCACATCAGCAACATCCTCAACAGGAATATTACATCTCATTGAAATCTCGGAAATCATCTCATCTCTATACATTTTCGTATCCTCCTTTTATCTTATAAATATTATTTACATATTTTATTATTAGCATTTAAAGATGAATTATTAATTATTTAATCAAAGTCTTGGCAATCAAAGAACTATAAATCATAATCTCTAAGTTTAACCTTAAGTTCCTTAAGTTCATCTCTTATAATGGCAGCATTTTCAAAGTCAAGCTCTGCCGCAGCCTTATTCATACGCTTGGTAAGTCTTTCTATCTCAGCCTTAAGTTCTTTTTTAGTCATGGATTCAGGATCCTTTGAATACTTACGGCTGTTTTTAACTTCTTCCTCATCAAGCTCAACCGATATGATATCCCTTATATTTTTCTTAATGGTCTCCGGTGTTATATTATGCTCCTTATTATATTCATCCTGAAGCTTTCTTCTTCTGTTTGTTTCTTCGATGGCATTTTTCATGGAGTCGGTTATAACATCAGCATACATTATAACATGTCCGTCTACATTTCTCGCTGCTCTTCCTATGGTCTGAACAAGTGAGGTTTCCGAACGAAGGAAGCCCTCCTTATCGGCGTCGAGTATGGCAACAAGTGTAATCTCAGGTATATCAAGACCTTCACGAAGAAGATTAATTCCCACAAGCACATCAAATACACCGAGTCTTAAATCCCTTACTATCTCAATTCTCTCAAGAGTGTCTATATCTGAATGAAGATACTTAACCTTAATATCAAGCTGCTTCATATAATCCGTCAGGTCCTCAGCCATACGCTTGGTAAGTGTCGTTACAAGGATTTTATGCCCCTGCTCGGTTTCCTTTCTCACCTCGGCCACAAGGTCATCTATCTGTCCCTCAACAGGTCTTACGTCAATCACAGGATCCAGAAGTCCCGTAGGTCGTATAATCTGCTCAACACGGTTTTCCTCATGCTCGCTCTCATAGGTTGAAGGAGTGGCAGAAACATACATTATCTTATCTACCCTTTCTTCGAACTCTTCAAAATTAAGAGGTCTGTTATCAAGAGCCGAGGGAAGTCTGAAGCCATAATCCACCAGTGTCTGCTTTCTGGCTCTGTCACCTGCATACATTCCCCTTATCTGTGGAAGTGTAATATGAGACTCGTCAATAATTATAAGGTAATCATCATTAAAAAACTTAATAAGGGTATTCGGTGTTGCTCCCGGTTCAAGTCCCGCAAGAATTCTCGAATAATTCTCAACACCTGAGCAAAAACCTGTTTCCTTAAGCATCTCCATGTCAAATTCCGTGCGTTCTTTAATCCTTTGAGCCTCAAGAAGCTTGTCGTTTTCTTTGAAATATTTAACTCTTTCCTCAAGCTCTTCCCCTATATCAACAATTGCTTTCTCAAGCTTATCACTTGCAACAACATAATGCGAAGCCGGAAATATACAGGCAAAAGAAAGAGATTTTTTAATTTCTCCGGTAAGCGGATCAAATTCGACTATCCTGTCTATCTCATCCCCGAAAAATTCTATCCTTAAACCATCCTCAAAGGTTGAAACAGGAAGAACATCCACAACATCACCCTTTACGCGAAAGTTTCCTCTTGAAAAGTCCATATCATTTCTTGTGTACTGTATATCAACGAGCTCTCTTATAACCGTATCACGATCCTTATTCATACCCGGTCTTAAGGAAATCATCATGGACTTATAATCCTCGGGATCACCTATGCCATATATACATGATACAGACGAAACAACAATTACATCTTTCCTCTCAATAAGAGCAGCCGTTGCACTGTGTCTCATCTTGTCAATTTCATCATTGATCGATGAATCCTTTGCTATATAAGTATCCGTCTGGGGCACATACGCCTCAGGCTGATAATAATCATAGTAGGAAACAAAATATTCTACTGCGTTATTCGGAAAGAAAGCCTTAAACTCACTGTAAAGCTGTGCCGCCAAGGTCTTATTATGAGATATAATAAGTGTAGGTTTATTGATTGCAGCGATAACATTTGCCATGGTAAAGGTTTTTCCGGAGCCTGTAACTCCAAGCAATGTCTGTTGCTTTTTGCCTTCCTTAAAGCCCTTAACCAAACCCTCTATAGCCTCAGGCTGGTCACCTGTAGGTGCATATTCAGATACCAATTCAAAATGATCCATAAGCTTCCTCGCTTCATATATGCTTTTTATGTGTCGCAGGAATTATTATAACACAGTCAAAAAGAAAAGTACAGAACAATCGTTCGATTGTTCCGTACTTTCTTTTATGATTTTTTTATTATAATTTTCTTTTATAAATCACATATCAGCACCGTTGCGGAAATCTTCGGTACAGTTATATGAAGAATATTTCCGTTTATAAGATAATCTCTTTTCTCCAGACTATATCCTTCCTCATTAGTTTGAATAATCTGAGTCATAACATTACCGCTGTGGGCTCCGATTCTTCTTACATGAATATCGTGTGTCTGGTCACTGTAATCATTATTAAGAATCACTATTGCAGCCTGCTTATCCGTAAATCTTCCGTATACAACAACCTTATAACCTCCGTACAGAAATTTCACGGAACCTTTCATAAATGCTTCATATTGCTTGTGAATCTTTATTATATCCTTATGGAAATTAATCAAATCCCAATCCTCATGTCCCCAAGGATAGGTTCTTCTGTTATCGGGATCTGTCCAGCCGCATAATCCCGCCTCATCACCATAATAGATAGTCGGAGCACCCGGCCAGGTCATTTGAAATACAACCGCTTCTCTGAATTCTCCTTTATTTATACCCTCATTGGCAGCCTCAGGTCCCATGGTATGAAGTCTGCCGACTTTTTTATTTGTTCTTGTTAAAAATCTCGAGTGATCATGGTTTGATAGCTCATTCATGGCAATCTCAAGAGAATTTTCATTAAACCTCGACATATGATGTCTCAATGCACCTGTAAATGCATCCGGGTTTCCGAGTAAATCACCTCTAAACTCGTCACTGTGTTTTTCAACGCCGGTTAAGAACCATGTTATCGGCTCCATAAAGGCATCATAGTTCATTACCGTATCCCATTGGTCACCGAGAAGCCATGATTTTGCATCTCCGTAATGCTCTGCGAGAATTATGGCATTTGGATTAGCTTTTTTAACTCTTTCCCTGAAATCTCTCCAAAATTTATGATTGAACTCCTCTGTATATCCAAGATCGGCAGCAACATCAAGTCGCCATCCGTCTGCATTAAACGGCGGTGAAACCCATTTTTCACCTATCCGCATAATATATTCATAAAGCTTTTCGGATTCCTCATAATTAAGCTTAGGAAGAGTATCATGTCCCCACCATCCGTTATAAGTAGGGTTGTACGGCCACTGCCATGGATCCTGAAACTTAAAGAATGTTCTGTACGGACTTTCCGCATCAACATATGCACCCTTGTCATAGCCCTCCTGATTTTCATATATACATTCCCTGTCCAGCCACTTATTAAATGATCCACAATGATTGAAAACTCCGTCAAGGATAATCTTCATTCCTCTTCTGTGTATTTCTTCAACCAGCTTTACAAACAATGCATTACTGGCTTCAAGATTTTCCTTGCTGGTTACTCTGTTTATATATCTTGTAGATTCCTTATTTGACTTGGAGCCGTCCGGAAGGCAATCTCCTTCATCCTTAACTATTACCCCGTAATGTGGATCAATATAGTCATAATCCTGAATATCATATTTGTGATTTGATGGTGAAACAAAGATAGGATTTAAGTAAATTACATCTACTCCAAGTCCCTGAATGTAATCAAGCTTATCCATAACGCCCTGCAAATCTCCACCATAGAACGATCTTACATCCATAGTATCCGGATATTTGCTCCAATCGGTTATACGTCTTGTTCCCTCTCCTATATAGCAATATTCATTATCAAGAACATCATTTGATTTATCACCATTATAAAATCTGTCAACAAATATCTGATAAAATACCGCTCCCTTTGCCCATGACGGCACAAAGAAATCAGGAACAATGGTAAAATTATAATCGTTATTGTTGTAGCTTTGTGTACCGAGCTTATTATAGTAACATGTAACGTTACCCGACTTTACTACATAATAATAATCAATTTCTTCATTAACCTGAGGAATCGTATACGAATAATAATCAAAGAATTCATTACTGCTTTCTATAGACATTCTAAAGCTTTCGCCGTTACAGATAACAAAAACTTCATCAACATTATCCGCAGCGGTTCTGAATCTGAGTTTTACCGGATACCCCTTCGAAACCTCGGCAGGAGAACGATAGAATTCCGTCCCGTCAGAAAAAAGGGCGCCAAAATTAAGCGCCATTTTAGTTTTAAACACATAATCAAATACCTTGATAGCTTTTCTGCCAAAATCTGACATAAAACCTGCCTCCGTTACTTTGATATTAAAAACATTGTTTATATTCTAATACATTTACTGTAAATTCTCAAGAATTTTATCAACAATTTCAGATACATTATCACTATCCAAATCTGCCACGGCAGCCTTAAGAGTATCTAAGTCCTTACTAATTTCATCAGGTAAAATATAACCGTCAAGTTTTGCCACGGTTTCATCTGCAACATCGATATCCAATTCCTCTACCGCTTCTTTAAGCATTGTCATCAACGCCTTTATTATTTCAGTATCCGCTTCTTCTTTTTCTTCATCGGGTTCATTTGAGGCTTCTCCGATCCCCAACACTCCCGAAAGCTTATCCTTATAGCTTCTCCATTTATTTATAAGCTTCTATTTTATCCTCATCCTCTGAATCAATCAGGTTATCATACTTTTTTTGAAGCTTATCCGCATGAAGAGTAAGTATAGAATAATATTCCTTTATCGCTGAGGAAAGAAGTTCCTCCTCAGGAAGATGAAGCCATGCAAAATTCCAGTCAAGTCCGTCAACAGCAGGAAGCTCATCAACAGGTGCTCCGTTATAATTTTTTCGTTCTCTCGCATTTTCCTCCGGAGCAGGAAGCACCTTATCCGGAGATAGGCTTGCTCTGATAGTCTCCTCAAGCTTATCAGAAACAATAGGCTTAGATAAAAATCCTTCAAAGCCTTCTTTTAAATATTTTTCTTTTGCTCCGATTACCGCATTGGCAGTCAGTACGTAAATCGGTGTATCCTTGCATGGACCATCCTTAAATTCACGTATTTTATAAAATGCCTCTATACCATCCATTTCCGGCATCATATGATCCATGAAAATAATATCAAAATGCTGCGTGGTTGCAAGTTCCACAGACTGCTTTCCGCCGGAAGCCTCGGTAACATTTATCTGCATAGGCTTAAGCAATGATTGGAAAACCTTACGGTTCATATCATTATCATCAACAACCAGCACGTGTGCCTCAGGTGCAATGAATGCCCTTGAATAAGCATACTTCTTATCCGCATTCTGAATTCTCTCATGGAAATCTCCAATCGGAGTTTCATCAACAATCTTCTGAACAAGACTGAAGGAAAATGTAGAGCCCTTTCCGTACTCGCTCTTAACATTCATACGGCTTCCCATAAGCTCAAGAATATGCATGGAAATATTCATACCAAGGCCGGTACCCTCGATGTTTCTGTTACGTTTTTCCTCAATACGCTGAAATACCTCGAAGAGCTTACCCATATCCTCTTCCTTGATACCGATTCCCGTATCCTCAACCTCAAAGTAAAGACGCACCTCAATGCCCGTAATTTTACATTTTACACGCATCCAGATATTCCCTTCTTTGGTGTACTTCACGGCATTTGTCAAAATATTGGTAAGTACCTGACGGATTCTTACATCATCTCCGTAAAGTTTCGAAGGAATAGAGCTGTCTATATCCACATCAAATTCAAGATTTTTTGCCTTAGCCTTTATGGTAATCATATTTACCAAATCATTTATCATACTGCAAAAATCATAATCAACCGGTATAATCTCCATCTTACCCGATTCAATCTTGGATACATCAAGTATATCATTTACAAGAGAAAGCAAGGTCTGACCTGCATTATATATATCCATAGCATAATCGCGGATTTCACTTTCGTTACTTTCTCTTAAAATCATCTCATCCATACCCAAAACCGCATTGATAGGAGTACGAATCTCGTGAGACATATTCGCAAGGAACTCACTTTTTGCCTCACTTGCCGCGATAGCTCGCTCAGACATATATATAAGTCTGTCACGTTTTCTTTTTTCAACATCAATACTTTCTACCAGACGTCCGTAGCATCCACAACAGAAAGACAGTACCAGCCGTCTAAAATCTCTGCGGAATAAATTATATAATGATTGTTTTTGTAATATACCTCAAAATAATCGTTATCGGAGGTTTTGAGCTTATTTAAAATTGCAGAGCCGAGTGTTCCCTTTTCATCACTGTAATTTTTTCCCACTTCCGATGCATCAGAGTGTGCTATAACCATACCGTTTTCACCGATTATTATCTCCATATCGGTATCATTGGATATTACTGAGTCCTCGGTTATCATCTGGATTTGATTTAAAGAAGTATCCATGGCAACGACACTTTCCTTGTCACCAAGCATTTTTGAAAGAGATATCATCATCCATTTAATAACCCTCCCCTATATAATACTTATATCACAGGTCAAAATAGGTGTAAATATATTTTGAAGTCACAAATGAATGGAAAACAAAAGGAGAAGAGGACAGTCAACGAACGACTGTCCTCTTCGGAGAAGGTATTTTGTTACTTATGGGGTAGCGACCTCAGATGCTTCGTAGTATTTCGTACTCTTTGATACTGTAGTGGTTTAACAATATTTTTCATATCATCCATTTTATCTTTTTTCGTCTATTTATGTGTTTTATTTATTAAAGTGGTGTAAAAATGGTGTATAGCTATATCTAATATTCTTTTTTATAACATTAACTTATGTGAATCATATAATAAAAATAGCGTTTTATCATAGTAAATAATTAATCTAATCAATTTCTTCACAACCAACAATTACAAATGCAAAATCATACGGATAAAACAAATATATTCCATCCTCCGAAAATGTACCTCTGTTATAAACACGTTCAAAATATCCTGTATATTTCATTTTTTTCTCTAATAAATCATTCTCATCAATATCAATTGATTTAATCACTTCACAAATCAATACGTCATTCTCAATTCCATCAGCAATTATTTTTATAGGTGAATCAAATCTGATACCATAAGCTGAAAATTGGACTCCATTCTGTTTTGATAATATTTCATCAATTTCCTTTTCATATATTTTTTTAGTTTCGTATAAACACGCATCCAAAACAACTATATCTTTATCAATTAATATTCCATTGGTAATTTCATTAGTATTGTCCTGATAATACTCTTCCATATCATCACATTCATCTTCAACAATGAAAGTCTCTGTTGAGGGTTCATCAATATGTATTATTTCAGTTTCTGTATTAAAATCATCAGTATATAAATCGACCATTTCATTTGTATTAATTGTAATCGAATCATATTCCGATTGTTTTTCCTCTAAATCAACATATTCTGATTGTTTTTCTTCTAAGCCAACATATTCCGATTGTTTTTCCTCTAACCCAGCATATTCCGTTGTTAATATTTCTGAATCATTATATTCACTCTTTGTGTCATTTTCAGATACTTCAGCAAAAGTATCTTCAGTCTCAATCACCGAGTTTATTGATTCATTATCAGATTCCAACAGGATATCCTTGTCCCATCTGTCTCCTTCTATATTATCAGGTGTCAACTCAAGATCCACGTGATATGGTTTATATCCATCAGAATAAACATTTAACTCATACGATCCATAATTCAAGCTAACAGAATATTCACCATCATTATCACAACAATCCTTATACAAAACTTCTCCATCTTTTTTTACAATCTCTATATTAATTTCCGACATATCATAAGTATCATCAAAGCCATCATTTTCATCTATTTTTTTATCATATTCAATTTTTATTTGTAATTTTCCATCAAATTCATTATTAAGTGGAATGCATATTGAAACCACAAAAGGAATGGCTTCCAAAACAACAGAATAAATTAATATTCTTATAATCCCTTTTTTACCCATTTTCAAATTTAATATTTTATCCAAAACATCTAAAATCATTTTGAGGATTACAATTAGAAACGACGCTACAACAATATACAATATTTTATTAGATTGAATAAAATCGATTATACTAAACATATTTCCCTCCTATCACAACAATATCACTTTACACTTCAGATACAATTCAAGTTTTAAGTAACAAAATGTATATATTACAGGATATATATTCTTTCTCTATATATATAATAACATATTACTATATTAAGTCAAGTTAAATAATAATATTTGTACAATTCTACCAATTATAACAATCTCAAAAGCAGTCCAAATATTTTAAAACACAAAAAAACATGTAATTATACACCTAATTAATATTAAAAAAACAAACAAAGACAGAGACCAATTAAAAATGTTCTCTGTCCTTAAATAATAATAAAATATTAAAGTATTCAAAATTCATACCTTTTCATAAAACCAGTATCATAAGAATCGAAAAATTCTCACTATATGATATTTCCTGTATAGCCTTATTCAACTTCATATTTTTTCATTTTTTCAATCAATTTCCAAATATTACATCCAACATTATCAATCAACTCATACTCGTCTGATGAAAATTCTTTGGCTCTAGCTATCGCAACATCTATATTGGGCAAATAGTTTTTCTTAAAATTTATACCACTCTTACCATGATGTGCTTTTAAAGAAACTTCTTTACTCACAAAAGTATGGCTATCAGATACTTTCTTATTTTCACTAATTTTCAACATTTCATTTGCATATTCTTTTTTAACATCCGATAAGTGAAGTAGTAACCAAAATTCAAAACATGGATTCGAAATATAACAAGAGTAATTCTTTTCTTTACAATACTTAATGCATTCCATCATATTCAACTCCGAATGCGTTTGAAAGTCTCTATCAATAAGAATACCAAATTCATCCAATTCATTATTGTACTTTTGCAAATACTTTCTATAATTTAAATCATATCCTATCTTCAATAAATCTGTCAAAAATTCATTTTTTTGACTTTTAGTAATTCTATTTTCATCTTCTAAATAGGATTTTATAAAATCTACACCATATTTTTCAACAAATAAATCCGGAATATCTTTAATTATTGATTCTTTTCCATTTTCACGCAACCTCAAATACTCTTCTAATAATTCAATAACCTGTTGCGGAGCACTCTTATTATCTTTTCGTCTTCTACTTAATACTTGAACATCCACAACAGCATTTATTCCCAATTTATGTCTATTTGCTGATATTCCTTCAAAGTATTCTTTCTCTGTAGCATTCCCCTCAACAGATAAGAAAAAAATCTTTTGAGGCTCGACTTTATCATTTTCATCTTCGCGTTCAAATGCATTGGAGCTTAGTCTAAATCTATTCTTCATAAATTTCCTCCAATACATAATTATCATCAAATACTGGTATTGCTCCATATCTGCCAAGCAAATACTCTTTATCAATTTTTTTATCAAATCTTTCTTTAAACTTATTTAAAGAAAATACTTTCGAACTATGATCGTCCTGACGTTCAACAAACCATATTTCATCTTGTCTTAAAAGTTCCAAGTCTAATAAATTTGAATCATGCGTTGTTGCAATCAATTGACAATCCTTCTCCTTCACTACTTCATAAAATAATTCTAAAAAATTTCTTGTTAGATTTGTATGCAAACTTCTATCAATTTCGTCAATTAAAATCAAACTTGCTTTTCTGTTCACATAAAATAAAGGAATCAAGTCAAACAATCTCTTTGTTCCATCAGATTCATCATTATAATCAAACATATCATCAGTATTTCCATGATTCATTGATAATGTATTGTATACCAAATTACCATTCTCATCTTTCCTAAGCTCAAACACTTGCTCGTCTACTTTAAACATAATTGGATGTTCATTTGCAGCATTTGATATATCTATCTTTATTTTTTCTGCCTCTTCCCTTGGTATACTATCCAAAACTTTATAAAAATCCATCTCTCGGCTACCACCCTCAACAGATTCAATTCCTGTATCAAAATAACTCATTAAACTAGAAAAAAACAATTTTTTATCTTCATCTACAGCAACTTGATTCAATCCACTGTATTTTGAATTAGGAAATAAAATAATAATATCTTCAAACCATTCATATATTCTTTTAATTTCTGCAAATATTCCAACTTTTTTATTTGCACGCAAAGCTATATCGCTTAATATGGTCTTTTTCTTGTATGCCTCTGATATATTTTCCGAAAAACCTTCTAAGTAAAAATCCATTCTATTACGATCTTCTATATTTGAATATTCCACCTCACTTTCTGTGTGGCTAATATTGTTGTCATCTACCTCACGATTAAAAATATATAACTCCTTACCAGAATTATCTATTCTTATCAACCATTCACTTAGTATTATTTTTTCTAAATAAGATATCGCTATTCCATATGAATACTCAAAGTCTCCAACCATAATCCTGTATTCAAATATCCCCGGTTCCTTATACATATTACCATCAATGCGAAAATGGCTTTTACTTAAATTAACTTTATCCAATCCTGTTAACACTATCTCACGAGAAAAACGTATTGCTTTGACTAAATTACTTTTTCCACCAGCATTAGCGCCGAAAACCAATCCGCTTTTTAATATTCTTTTACCCCTTTTAAGTGCAACATGCGACTTATGTCTTATTATTTTACTAGCTTCAAATGATATTTTTTGTCTATCCTTAAATGATTTATAATTACCTACAGAAAATCCAACCAACATACCCATGCCCTCTTTCATATACTTAATATACGTGATTATAATGTGATTTATTCACTTTTGTCAATACGAATTCTTATTTGTTTCTTGTTTTTTATAAATCGTTTTTATTCTTTTGTGATTTTTTCACATTTATATTGACTTATTGTATTTATTATGTTATTTTTTGTATAGGAGTATTAGCACTCTATCTAGTGGTATGCTGATAAAAAGATAAAAAGATGGTCTTGATGACCATCCTTTTAGAATGAACTTGCTTTCACAAATTCAAAGTCGCATTTGAATAATAACATATTCTTATTTAGAATTCAATCATTTTAAAAGGTTAATTTTTATCTCGACTCCTAATATATTATAAAGGAGGCGAAATCTATGGAATTTGATGGTGCAAAGATCAGAGAGCAAGGTGTAACATTTGCTATTGCTGTAGTAAAGCCATATGTTCTTACAAGTTCTTCAAAAGAACAAATACGTGCAAGTTTTTTACCATTTTTTGGAAATATTCCCATTATATTGATGGCTCAAAATTCTCGTGGTGTTCCAACATATGATGGTAGAAAAGATATTGTACATTTTCTTGCAAATATTAATCCTGCAAGAATTCCTTGGAAACACTATACAACTACTTAAACAAAGAAAGGACTTTAATTATGGCAAACCAACACATAATACTAAAAAATGGGCAATGGCAGGTAAAACGTGAAAATTCTACTAGAGCAACAAAAAACTTTAAGACTCAAAAAGAAGCTATTTCTTATGCTCGTAATATTGCCATTAACCAGCAAAGCGAACTAGTAATCCATGGTAGAAATGGGCGGATTCGTGATAAGGACAGCTACGGCAACGATCCTTGTCCACCAAAAGATACACGATACTAAGTTGAATATTAGCAGCGACTGTTTTATCAGTCGCTGTTTTCCATTTATTTAAAACAGTGTCTATCTCATAAATATTTGTTGTAATCAACATTACTACAATACTTCTCAATACTTAATATATTAAGAAGTATAACGATTTTCAGATATATTTGAACTAAAAAATACATTACATCCATCTCAAGTAACTATAATATATCATATCTTTACTAATAATTTTCAATTTAGCCAAAACTATTTCCCAAACATCACACCCTCAAGCGCTTCCATTGATTTATTAATACCATCTTGAGTGGCATCTGCATATATATTTAAGGTGGTACTTATATCCGCATGCCCTAGTATGCTTTGAATCGCTTTTAAATCGTCAGAATTCTTGCACAACTGAGTTGCAAATGTATGCCTTAACTGATGTGTGGTAAATTCGGATATAGGATTGTCCGGATGTTCTTGATTGTATTCTCTGACAATCTGTTTAATCTGGGTTGCTACATTTTCCCTTGTATGTAGCTTACCACGTTCGGAAACAAATACAAAGTTTGAATATCCATCAACTATAGGTTGAGTTATCCCCAGAGCAAGCTGTTTTTCTTTTTCGGCAAAAAGAGCCTTCCTTACGTCTGAAAGCATAGGTATTTTCCTATTACCAGCAAAAGACTTAGGACGTTTTATAATTTGTTTATAGTGACCGTCAATTTTTATGTAAGCGACAGAGTGATTAATACTTATTATATTATTTTTAAAGTCCAAATCTTCCCATCTAATGCCTAAAGCCTCACCAACTCTGCATCCCGTACCTAAAAGAAAAATTAGAAGATTTTTAATATTTTGATGCTTCGCCGAGTTCATAGCATAATTAATAAATGCAATTTGCTCATCCTCATTAAGTGCACATACCTTAGTCGGTCTCTCTCCACACTCACGTTTTATCTCTCCAATCACACCACGAGCCGGATTTTTTAAAATAATATCATCATAAACCGCCATCTCAAGCATTGGCAGCAGTATACAATCAATGCGTGCCAATGTTGAAACGCTTAAATGTTTTTCGCCGGAGAGCAAATCAAGATAAAAGCCCTTAATCATTGAGCGTTTAATGTCTTTCAATCTGATATTTCCTATTTTATCACGTATGTAACTGTTATAGGTTATAGTCATAGTATAAAATGTAGTCTGCTGCACAGTTTTTTTCTTATTTTCGAGATAAACCTTAGCCAAATCGTTAAGCATTATCTTTTGCTTATCCACATTTAAGCCTTTGCTTATATTATCAAAATATTCTTCTTCCTTTAAACGCAGTTCTTTTAGTGTTGGAGCATAAATAGTATGTCTTTTTTTATCTTTCGTTATACGAAACATATATGTACCGTCTTTACGCTGGCTTTCGCCTTTCCTCAAAATACGCTTTCTGCTATCCATTCTCTTTTCCATCTTAATCCTCTCAATAATTATCTTTTTAAAATTAATTTCCTTTTTTGACCTTTTTTATTTACTGTTCTCTTAACAATATATTAATATGTGCACATAGATATTTCAATTCGCATTCTTTACAAAATATATGTGCACATATACGACAGTTATTGTACATTATATACAACTATATTATTTGACTTTTAAAATACTATTTAGTATCATAAATTTACATAAATAATAAGGAGCACTGCCATGCAAGAGGAAAAGAAAAGCAGATATACCCCTGCACAAGCAAAAGCAGCTAAAAAATATTTAACTAATACTGTTGAAGATATCAAAATACGCGTGCCAAAGGGTAAAAAAGAATACTACAAAGCAATCGCAAAGAAATCCGGCGAATCATTAAACCATCTTATGATACGTGCTGTTGATACATTAATTGAAAACGAACATTTATCCGAATAGGTAGCAGAGTAAACTTCTGCTACCTATTTGAATGTTTACTCCTTATACTCATTTTCAACATAGTAAAAGAATTTTTTAACATCAATTCTTACTGCCCTGCCGATATGTATATATGCACCGGCATCCTTTGCAATTTTAACAACTGTTCCTCTGCAAAGGTTTATATCAGACATTACCTGTTCGACCGTTTGGTACTTTGCCGATTTATTTCTGTTTGGCTTATTCATAAAATCACCCCACTTTCAAAAATAACTAAAATCAAATTTCATAAAGACATATTACTAATTAATTTTTGTAAGTTCATTACATCCGATGTCTGTATTTTGTCGGGAAATAAAAAGGACAAATATTTCTTGATTTAAAATTTGTCCTAAAATCACTTTTATAGTTTTTATACTTTTCACAGAGCAAGTTTCTCACCGTCGGACAAAAACCCTGTTTTTAAAATCCGGTGCATGTCACTTGTTGGAGATTTTCCCCAAACCCTAAAAACGAAAAAATCCTATTTTTCTATCAGCACATTCGTGAGAAACTATACATCATCATTCTTTATACGATTTATCTTATCAATCAAAGCAATTCTCATATTGTGTAAAACATTTGCATATACCTCAATAACTTTTATATCTCCGTCATGTAATATCATCATATTTGATTTATGTGCAATATGATTAATTTCCTCACCTATATAAGAAAGTTCATTCATAATTTTCTTTAAATCTCTTCTTAACAATATATACTTTCCTGCCTCACTGTTACATAAAATAAGCTCCCTTATAAATTCCGATTCGCACATTATTAATTTCTCACTTTTCCTTTTTGCCGTATCCGCCGTTACCTCATCAAAGCGATAATGCTTTCTAATCTTATAACGCATATTAATCATCCTCCTTCAAATTTTTACAATCGGGTAGGAGGTAGATAATTATTTTATCTACCGACCTCCCACAGCACCGTACGTACGGTTCCGTATACGGTGCTTCTCTAGTTTTCACATATTTTCAAATAAAACTCTGTGAATGTCGGATATCCAAGTTCGCGGAGTTTTTCATTATTGAGTGCAGTTTGTAGCACAAAATAACCACCGCAATACCAGTTGCCATTTCGCATATTGGCGCATATCCATGCCTTTTCTTCTTCCACCCCTAACTTTTTAAGTTCCTTGAATTTCGTTTTAACCTTCTTCCATTGTTTCCAGTAGATTGCCCTTATCTTATGTCGTAACCATTTATCTATGGTTTGCAGAAGTTTCTTCATATCCGCCATTCCAAAATAGTTAACCCAACCTCTTATATATTGAGTTAGTTTTAATGCACGATACTCGTTTCCCCATCCATTGCTACGTTTTGTTAATTCTCGGATTTTGTCCTTCATTTTCGCAATAGTTTTTGGATGAACTCTGAATCTGCATTTTCCTCGGTATTTATAAAAACTGTACCCAAGATACTTAACTATACTGATATGTTCCACACATGTTTTATTTCTGTTCACTTTCAAGAAAAGCTTTCTTTCAATAAATGGTATGATATTCTCCAAGGTTCTTTCTGCACTTTTCCTGCTCTTGCAGAAAATCATACAGTCATCAGCATAACGCACAAACTGATGTCCTCTATGCGTTAATTCCTTGTCTAATTCATTCAGCATTATGTTGCTAAGTAACGGGCTTAATGGTCCACCCTGTGGCATACCTACTTCTGTCTTTTCAAATATCCCATTGCTAATTACTCCCGCATTAAGATATTTATGAATGAGCGAAATAACTCTTCCATCCTTGATGGTTCGTGATAATACTTCAATAAGCTTACTCTGACATACTGTATCAAAGAATTTCTCCAAATCCATATCTACCACGTATACATATCCATCATTAACATTTGCCTGGCATTGCTTTAGTGCATCATGAGCACCTCTACATGGACGAAAGCCAAAACTGTTTTCTGAAAACTGCTCCTCATAAATAGGTGAAAGCACCTGTGTAATTGCCTGTTGAAAAACACGGTCTACTACTGTCGGTACTCCAAGCTTTCTAAACTCACCTTTCGTTTCTTTTGGTATTTCTACCCTTCGGACTGGATTGGGTTTATATTTTCCTTCCAATAACTGTTGTTTTAGTTGCTCTCCGTTGTCTTTGAGAAATGATAGAAGTTCCTCTACATTCATCCCATCAACTCCGCCAGCACCTTTGTTCGATTTTACCTTCTTGTAGGCTTTGTTAAGATTGTTGTTAGATAAAATCTTCTCCAACAGCTTATCCGTTTGAAAATCTGTGATGATGTCGTTGTTTTCAGC
>CALGGL010000365.1 GCA_937915975.1 uncultured Lachnospiraceae bacterium
ACACAGCCACATTCACAACGCCCGCATTCACTGAAAAAGGAATCCGCTATTTCTATTGCGTGGCAACAACCGTGATTGCCGAAAACGAGGGCGGTGACGTTAACACAGTAGCGACAATCAGCAACGTGGTGAGCGTGGCATGCACGGGGTTGCCGGTGGTGCAGATTGATACGGCGGATGGAAACCCGACACCGGCAAAAGAAAAACACAACGGTCGGCTTCAAATCTATTATCCTGATGGGAAAAAATATGACAGCGGTACGGCAAATGAATTTACGGTGAAAGTCCGTGGCAATGCGACGGCTGGGTATCCTAAGCGTCCGTACAAATTGAAACTCCCGAAGAAAATGAATCTCCTCAACATTGACTCATCGGAAAACAAAGATAAAAATTGGGTATTGCTTGCCGGTTATTGCGACAAGACTTTGTTGCGGACAAAAATCGGATTCTACACGGCATCGCTTTTTAATGATATTATTGGCAACGAAAAGTTATACATTCCGCATTCAGAATTTGTCGATGTCGTGCTGAATGGAGAATATATCGGAAATTATTGCCTGACGGATTCAGTAAAAGAAGGCTCTGAGCGACTTGCAGTAAATGAGAAAGCGATGGATGAAGGCGGCATTGGTTTTGTCGCAGAGTGGGATTCTAATTATTATGCAAGTGAACCGAAATGGTTTAAAACGCAGAAGAAACAATATCCATATACTTTTAAATTCCCGGATACTGATGACGCAGACTTTGATTCCTATATGGCATGGTTTGAAGAAAATATGAATAAATTTGAATCGGCTTTGTATGATGAAGATTCGGAAGATGACTGGAAGAATTATATCGATATAGAAAGCTTTGCCCGCTGGTTCTTGGCGCATAATATTCTTGCAAATATTGATACGAATTATTTTTTCAGCAAAAAGACCTCTGACGACACATCAAAACTCATTATGGGACCTGTCTGGGATTTTGAGTGGAGCATCGGAATCGGCTGGTACTATGGAAGCCGCCCGCGACCGGCTGACTATTGGTGTGTAAGCGGCTGGTATTTTGCGGAGCTTTTGAAAAAGGCAGAATTTGTTGCGGAAGTGAAATCTCAGTGGGAAAAACTGAATTCTGCATATCCTGACCTTGCAGGAACGATAAATGCAAAAATGGACGAATACGCGGAAAACATTGGGACTTCACAAAAAATCAACTTCATGCGCTGGAACATTCTGAACACAAGCGTTTCCGTTGGCGG
This sequence comes from uncultured Lachnospiraceae bacterium, assembly GCA_937915975.1. Taxonomy (GTDB): domain Bacteria; phylum Bacillota; class Clostridia; order Lachnospirales; family Lachnospiraceae; genus Coprococcus_C. Next base: position 1,241 of record CALGGL010000365.1, read on the forward strand.
AATTCCGCTCGGCGATTATGAAGCAGAGCTGGACTGTGACAAACAGTTTATGACAAACAGAATTCCCTGGCTCGACAGCGCAATCAATGGGCTGTAGCCCCCAACTCAAACCGTCTTGCCTAAATGTGTTAAAGTCAGTGTTCGGAAAATGTTAGTCGCAGAGCGACCTCGGTTGCGTAGCAACTAGCGTTTCCGAACACCTTTATTTTATGCAATGTTGAAGCTCTCTTTTAAGGCAGATTCTGACATATTGAGTTTCGCGGCGGCATCTTTAATGGAAATGAGACCTGACTTTATTAAGTCAAAATAAGTTTCAAAGATACCTTCTTTTTGCCCCTCTTTTCGTCCTTCCTCTCTGCCTCGTTTGAGAACATCTTGGTCGTGGAGATTCCATGCCATGTATTCGTTTACGAATGACTGCTCGAATTTTTTCGTCTGCACCATATTCTCAATCCTCCTCGTTAAATCAGAGTTCGCTTTGTTGTTTTTTACGAATGAAAGAAATTCCTTTAGTTCAGGATTTTCTTCTTCCTCGTACGCGGCACAGTTGAAGATAAGATGGTGGGTCTCATCTTTTAGCTCAACGCTTTCTTTTTCTTTGCATTTTCTCTCAAAAGTGTATATCGGCAAATTATCATTGAACGGGTCGGATAGGCAGATAAAAATGACATAACTTTCTTTTAATTCAGAATAGTCCGCGCCTTTCATAAGGCTGTCAATATCTATCATGCTCTGATAGTAGCGTGTTCGCTTGCCGATGTTCTTGATTGTATATGACTGGCACTCGACATCAAACACCTTGTCGGAATTCGCCACATATACATCGAGTCTAACACCTTTCTTTGAATAGAATGGGCTGATGGATTTCTGGAGCTCAGGATATTCGATATGGTCAATTTTGATTTGCAGAAGTCGCTCCAAAACACCCTTGCAGATTTCTGCATCGCGCATGACTGCCCCGAACATAAAATCATCTGAGAAAACGAGTTGGTCTATAGGTTTTATTTGACGAGAAATTATATCTTGCATAGGCAAATTATAACATATAGTTTGAGAAATTGTCATGCTCATTTTCATAGCATCTTCTTTCTCAAGTTTTTAGCTATAAGCTTAATTGCCTCAAGGTTAAGGCAGTCCGAAAGCTCCCAGGCTGCCGCTGTGGTATAACCCTCGATAGCATGTGTCAAAGCATCCATACCTGTTGATGCTGTAAGTCCCTTAGGCATAGAAGCCATCATATCAGGATCAACCACTGCGATATCAGGTATATCGTTAGGGTCTACACATACAAATTTACGTTTCTTTTCAACATCTGTGATAACATAGTTAATAGTTGATTCAGCACCTGTTCCGCCTGTTGTAGGAACAGCGATTGTAAATACTGTACGATTCTTTGTCGGAGCAACTCCCTCAAGAGAACGAACATCTGCGTACTCAGGATTATTAACGATTATTCCTATACCCTTGCCGGTGTCCATTGAAGAACCGCCGCCTATCGTAATCATAAAATCAGCCCCGGAAGCCTTGTAAGCTTCTACGCCGCTTTTTACATTTTCAATAGTCGGATTAGGCTTGATATCAGAATAAACCTCATATGCTATACCATTTTGATCAAGTAAATCCGTAACCTTCGCAGTAACCCCAAACTTTACCAAATCAGGATCGGATGCAACAAATGCCTTTTTAAAGCCCTTAGCCTTGATAATTCCCGGAATCTCATTGATAGCACCGTGACCGTGATAAGAAATACCATTCAATACAAAACGATTAACACCCATTCTTTTACCCTCCTATAAAGTGATTTTTTCGTGTACATATGAAATATGTACCATTAACAATTGGACTTTAATTATAACATACAGTATCTGTGCATAGCAATAACGAAACAGCAATGTACTTACAAAATTTCAGTCGTTGCAGCAAGTATATTTTTGTGCAATCTGCTGTTTTTTTCATAAAATTCGTTAAAAAAATATATATAATTACTTTTTTTTTGCAAAAAACTGTGTTATAATTTCATTTAATTGACGGGTTTTTTAATTTGCATCGTAAACAGGGGTTATAAAATACACAAGGAGGAAGTATTTTTATGTTTAAGAAAAAACAAGGATTTGAACCTGAAATAAACGGACAGCTTTCACAGCTTTCCGCTGAAGTAGCAAAATATAAAGAGGATGCAGCATTAAACTATCGTATGCTTGAGTCTATCAATAACAGTGCACACCTTTCGGTATGGATGGCATTTTTTGACGAGCAGGGACAACAAACAGGTGTAAGATTCACAGATGAAATGAGACGAGTACTCGGATATAATATAAATGAACTCCCTGATACAATTGATTCTCTGGGTAAGCTTATTCACCCTGATGATTCGGAAGCTGTATTCGCCGCATACGGAAATGCGGTAGCTAATCCCAACGCAGTATATGATATTGATTACAAGCTTCTTGCAAAAAACGGAGAATATCGTATGTACCATGCCACAGGAGAGGTTTTAAGACGTCCTAACGGAACTCCTGAGGTTTTTATAGGAACCTTTGTTGATATTGAGGATAAGCTTAAAACCGAGGCTAAGCTTGAACATGACCAGAGAAGACAGTTTGCGGTTGACAAGATGATGCTTGAGGGTTCATGGAGTCTTGACCTGACACAGGGTGCCATAGATGATCCAAATACTCCTATGGTATTTTCAGACCAGTTTAAGAAGCTTCTCGGATACAGTAATTCCATCGACTTCCCTGATATTATGTCATCCTGGTTAACCAAGATTCATCCGGATGACGTGGAGGCAGCGGCAGGTTTGATGGCTAAACAGATGGCAGACCCGACCGGTGATACCGTATTTGATATGGAATACCGTATCCAGCACAAGAGCGGTGAATATAAATGGTTCAGAGCTTCCAGCTATGTAGTATTTTCCAAGACAAAGGAACCTCTTATGGCTGCCGGAACAATTTTGGATGTTACAGAGGAAAAGGAACACAGAGATAAGTTCGAAACAGAGCTTGCTCCTGATATAGAAAGTCTTGAGGCAAAAATAGGAGATGTTTCAAAAACCGTTGATGACGCTGCAAGCGAAATGCAGGATGTTGCACTTCGTCAAACCGAGATTGCAGAGGCTTCTCAGGAAATCGAGGCATCGGTTGATGCATCCATGGAGATTATTAAGAGTATCGAGAGTATCGCTGCCCAGACCAACCTTCTTTCACTTAATGCAAGTATTGAGGCTGCAAGAGCAGGCGAAGCAGGTAAGGGCTTTGCGGTAGTTGCAAGCGAGGTTCAGAATCTTGCCAATTCAACTAAGGAGACAACTAGCAACATCTCCCAGATTCTTGGTGAAATGAATACTTCTGTTAAGAATGTTATGCAGAAAATCAATCAAATTAACGATAACATAACATCACAGAGTGCTAATATGGAAGAAATTAACGCAACTATGGAAGAGCTTCATACACTTGCCGTAGCGATAGGTGATATGACCTCACACTTGTATTCATAAAAAATAAATTTATTTTTGATAGTAAATACTTTTGATTTTTATATTGAAATTTTATATGAAATTATATACAATAATATTCAGATTATTATAAATATACTAAAAAACATTAGGGGGTATCACAATGGCAATAAATGAATATTTAGATATAAGCTTATTAGATGAGCTTTTGGTCGATTGGTCCGCTGCTACAGGTATGATTGCAGTAGTTCTTGATGACGAAGGGAACTTCCTTTCCAATAAATTAGGCTTTTCCCGTGATAATATCGAGGCTTTCAGTGAGGACATTGAGGTTGATGACGTTATTGCGGCATCGGTTATCGGAGGACCTTTAGATGAGGATACTCCCGAAGAGCAGGTCGAGGCTGCTTCGAAGCTTCTTGTATCTTCCATCACAAATCTTTTTGAAAGATATTACAACAAGCAGCAGTTAGACGGAATCAAGGATAATTTTGCCGACAGTATAACAGATGCTGCCGGATTAATAAGAGAGCTTACCTTGAAATCACAAGGACTTAAGAAGATTGAAAACAAGCAGAACATTCTTGCACTTAATGCTTCCATAGAAGCAGCAAGAGCAGGAGAAGCAGGACGAGGATTTACGGTAGTTGCACATGAATTCGGTAAGATGGCTCACGAATCAGGTGTTATCAATGATGCCATTCAAAAGACATTAAAGCAGCTTGACGGCTCTATGAAGGAGCTTGGAGCAAATTAGTTTTTAGAACCAACTTTTCACAATTAGGACATAATTTGAACACATTTTTATGTTAAGTTATTTCTTGTAAAGAGCTTTTCATATATTTGAATCCTCTCTCCCCTAAATGAGTGATGAATAAATCCCTCCCCGGTTTGGTTCATCACTCGTTTTTATTTTCCCATTTGAAAGGAGTTTTATAATGATTAACGAAATGTACAAGGATATGACAGGCAAAGGCTCAGTCATAAGAGAATTTTTTACTTACGCCAATAAGAAAGCACAGGAAATCGGAGCCGAAAATATATATAATTTTTCTATAGGAAATCCTTCCGTTCCTACTCCGCAGGAGTTTACGGACGGACTAATCGAGATGCTTCAGACAAAAAATCCTGTTGCACTTCACGGCTACAGCCCGTCTCTTGGAATTGATTCCACAAGGGAAGCTGTTGCTGTTTCTTTAAATAAGCGTTTTGGTATGAACTACACAAAGGATGAGATATTTATGACAACAGGAGCAGCCGGAGCAATTGCCCATGCCATAAGATGCGTAGTTAAGGACGGCGATGAGGTCATTACATTCGCTCCGTATTTTCCCGAGTATGTTCCGTACGTTACCGGAACCGGTGCGAAGCTTACCATCGTTCCGGCAGACATAGATACTTTCCAGATTAATTTTGATGAATTTGAAAAAGCACTTAACCCTAATGTTCAGGCAGTTTTAATTAATTCGCCTAACAACCCTTCAGGTATTGTGTATTCGACCAATACGATAAAAAAGCTTGCTTCCATACTTGAAGCAAAGCAAAAGGAATACGGTCATGATATCTATCTCATATCCGATGAACCGTACCGTGAGATAGTATTTACCGGTACTGATGCTCCCTTTGTATCAGCCTTTTACGATAATTCTATCTGTTGCTATTCATTTAGCAAGTCTGTTTCCCTTCCGGGAGAACGAATCGGATATGTTGCCGTTAATCCGGCATGTAAGGATGCAAAGCTTATTATACTTATGTGCGGTCAGATTTCGAGATTTACGGGACACAACTGCCCTCCTTCTTTAATACAGCTCGGAATAGAAAGAATTCTTTATACAACAAGTGATCTTTCCGTTTATGAGAAAAACAAAGAAATATTATATAAAGAGCTAACAAGAATAGGATATCATGTAGTTGAACCGGGCGGTACATTTTATATGTTCCCAAGAAGTCCTATTGCTGATGCAAATGAATTTTGCTGGAAGGCAGCAAAGGAGTATAACCTTATTATTGTGCCGGGTGACAGCTTTAATTGTCCGGGGCATTTCAGAATTTCATACTGTGTTACAACGGATATGGTCGAAAAATCCATACCGTTATTTGAAAAACTCTACAATTCATACAATTAAAGCATTGTTTTTTACGTGATTTTTTTGTATAATTCAGATTGTATGTGTGACTAAGAAATATCAGGGAGGATAAATACCAATGGCAGAGCCTATGATTACGGGTTTTAGAGAAAAAAAGCCAAAGAGATACACAGGAATATTATTACATCCTACTTCATTTCCGGGACCTTACGGTATCGGAGATTTAGGAAAAGGAGCTTATGATTTTATAGATTTTCTGGAGCGTTCAGGTCTTAATACCTGGCAGGTGCTTCCGCTTGGGCATACCGGCTTCGGTGACTCACCTTATCAGCCCTTTTCGGCTTTCGCAGGTCAGCCGCTTATTATAAGCCTCGACCACCTGAAAGAGCTTAAGCTTTTATATGACAGCGATTTTTATAATATGCCTCAGTGGAATCCGGAGCAGGTTAACTACGGAGAGCTTATAGAGTTTAAAACAGGACTTTTAAAAACAGCTTATGCCCGTTTTACCGATGATGATATATCCGACGGTGTTTCAACAAGTCCGGAGCTTCTTTCGGAATATGAAGGTTTTTGTAAAATTAACGCCTACTGGCTTGATGACTATTCTTTATTTATGGCAGGCAAGGACTACCATCAGGGAATGCCTTGGTATATGTGGGAGGATGATTTAAAGAAGCCAACCAAGAAACAAAAAGAAGCCTGGATTAAGAAGCTCGAAAAAGAAATCGGCTATTATAAATTTATACAATTTTTATTTAATGTTGAATGGCGCAAGCTTAAGAAGTATGCTAACGATAAGGACATTTCCATAGTTGGTGATATACCGATATTTATGGCTTGGGACAGTGTCGATGTTTGGGCAAATCAGAAGCTCTTTTTACTTGACAGCGACGGATATCCGACTGTTGTTGCAGGTGTACCGCCTGATTATTTCTCGGCAACAGGTCAGTTATGGGGTAATCCTCTTTACAATTGGAAGAAGCATACGGAAACAGGTTACGAATGGTGGCTCAATCGAATCAAGCATCAGCTTACTTTAGCTGACTTCCTTCGTATAGACCACTTTAGAGGTTTTGATAAATTCTGGGCTGTTCCTTACGGCGAGGAAACCGCCATTAATGGTAAATGGGTGGAAGCTCCCGGTGTAAACTTCTTTACACAGCTTGAGGCAACCCTTGGTTATCATCTTCCTATTATAGCAGAGGACCTTGGTGAGATAGACGAATCTGTAGCCGCTTTAAGAGACAAATTCGGACTTCCGGGTATGAAGATACTCCAGTTTGCCTTTGAAAATCCTCATGAAAATGATTTTCTGCCACATAATTTTATAAGAAACTGTGTATGTTATACGGGAACCCATGATAACGATACTACTCTCGGCTGGTATAAGCATGCCTATGAGGCATCTAAAGATAAATTAAGACGTTACTTCTCTACCGACGGTAACGATATATGCTGGATACTTATCAGAGCATGTTTTGGTTCGGTTGCCAATATGGCAATTGTTCCTATGCAGGATATTCTCTGCCTTGATTCCTGGGCACGTTTTAACACTCCGGGTGTAGGCGAAGGTAACTGGGCATGGCGTTATAAGCAGGAGGCACTCACGCCTGAGCTTTCCGCAAGATTATATGAAACCTGTAAAATGTATGGCAGATAATATGTTTGGAGGGGTTATATGAAACAGTTTTTAGCATATTTGGCATTGTTTTTTTCATCCTTTGTCATAGTACCTTATCATTGGTATTTAAAAAAGCTTGCAAAGACAAAGCCCGAAGAAGCGTGGGAACGTTCCTACCGACTTGTAAAGGGATTTTTCAATGCGGAGCTTAAGCTTGTCGGATGTAAAATAACCGTGCTCGGGGAAGAAAATATACCAAAGGATACAGCGTGTCTTTTTGTAGGAAACCACAGAAGCTATTTTGATATATTGGTTTCCCACAATACAACCGGTGGTCCTGCAGGCTTTATTGCAAAAAGCGAGATGCGAAAGGTTCCGCTTTTAAGGCTTTATATGAGAGATATAGGCTGTCTTTTCTTAGAGCGTGACAATATAAAGCAAGGTCTTGAAACCATCAACAAGGGTGCCGAGTTCCTTAAGCAGGGACATTCCATGATTCTTTTCCCTGAAGGACACAGAAACCAAACCGATGAATTTCTTCCTTTTAAGGAAGGCGGATATAAGATGGCAGACAAATCAGGATGTCCCATTGTTCCGTTTGCGGTTTCCGGAACAGATTTAATTTACGAATCCGCACCGGGAAAGAAATTCACAAAAGGAAATGTTATTATCGAATACGGTAAGCCAATCTATCCGGCTGACTATCCGATGAAGGAAAGAAAAGCAAAATACAAAGAAATACCTGATACAATCAAAGAGATGCGTGCAAAGCACAAAATAAAAAAATAACAAGGGAGGATTAACAATATGCCTTGGTGGGGAATATTACTTATTGTTATAGTAGTAGCCTTAGGAATACTATTTGCACTTTATAAATTCGGAGATAAATTACAAAAGAAACAAATCGAGCAGAAAGAACAGATGGCAGAAGCAGCACAGCCGCAAACAATGCTCATTATAGATAAAAAATATCTGCCCATGAAGGACGCGGGACTTCCTAAGATGGTAATGGAACAGACTCCTAAGAAATACCACAAGGCAAAGCTTCCTATCGTAAAAGCTAAGGTAGGTCCTCAGATAATGAACTTTATCTGTGACGATGCAATATTTGAAGATGTACCGACAAAGGGCGAAGTAAAAGCTATGGTAAGCGGCATATACATAATAAGTGTAAAGAGCGTTCGTGGTAAGAAAAAGAATGCAGCGGCTGTCGAGGAAGAAACAAACGGAAAGAAAAAGAAGAAAACCATGCGTCAGCGTATGCAGCAGCGTCAGGCCGAATACCAAAAACAGATTAATGATGAAATACTGGCTAAAAAACAAAACAAAGCTAAGGGCATAACGCAGGAAAAGACAAAAGAACAGATTAAGAAAGAAAAAGAAAGAGCAAAGAAGATTAAAGATGGAATCAAATAATCGAATTAAAAATATAATCAGTATATTTGTGCCATTAATAATTGCGATGCTTCTTCAGGCATTGGTTGTCTTTGTCGACATAGTAGCTATATTTATTAATAATATGCTATCAGATGAAAAAACGGCAGCTTCAAAATCCATAGAAACGATTATGTCTCAGGACTATACCCAGCCTATGAATCAGGCAGCCATATCAGCTATTCAGTTTTTACTGTATATTTTGATATTTGGCATCTGGTATTATAAAATAGAAAAGCCTTCTTTTAAAGAAGGCTTTTTTGGCATAATTAAGCCTCCGATAATTATTTTTCTGATAATCAGCGGAATTGCTTCACAATTTTTAGTGGATGGTGTTCTCGCATTGGTAAGACCCGTCTTCAGGTCAGCTTTCAAGAACTATGATGAACTTTTGTCAGTTGTGACAGGCGCATCCCGTTCGTGGCTTATGCTTTTAGCTGTATTTTTATTTGCACCGATTGCGGAGGAGATGCTCTTTCGAGGGCTCATACTTACATATGCCAAACGCTGTATGCCGGTAAGCCTTGCAATTGCCCTTCAGGCACTTCTTTTCGGAGTGTATCACGGAAACATAATACAAGGCACATATGCATTTTTACTCGGCTTACTTCTTGGTATGTTAGTGACAAAAACCGACAACATAGTTGCTGCCATAATCTTGCATACAGCCATAAACCTAAGCATTCTCATAGTTCCGTCCGGATTGTTTGGTAAAACAACAGCCGCAATTTTGACAATCGTCATATCTGCTGTTATACTGACAATATGTATATATTTTATACTATTTAAAAATAACAAAAAACAGGAAATATAAATATCGGATAAGTGCACAAGCAGGTACTCTGAACCCGCCGGTACTTGACGAGGTATTCCCGAGTTTAGTACCGCTGCGAGGTGAGGGTAGCGCAAGCGTGCCTGCAGTGTATTTATTCCGATACTTATATTTCCGTAGTTTATTCAAGGAGTAATATATGAATTCAATAGGTGTTTTCGATTCAGGAGTCGGCGGTCTTACCGTTGTCCGTGAGCTTATGCGACAACTGCCAAGTGAAAATGTTATATATTTCGGTGATACTGCAAGAGTTCCTTACGGCAGCAAATCCAAAAATACAATACTCAAATTTTCAAGGCAGATTGTAAGATTCTTAAGAACCAAAGATGTAAAAGCAATTGTTGTGGCTTGCAATACCGCAAGTGCTCTTGCACTTGAGGATATGCGTGACGAGATAGATATCCCGGTAATCGGTGTGGTCAGACCCGGCGCCAAGATGGCAGTTTCAAAAACAAAAACAAAGCATGTAGGCGTAATCGGAACCGAGGCTACCATAAAATCAGGCATATATACCGATTACATAAGACAGCTTGATTCCGAAGTAACTGTTATAGGAAAAGCCTGCCCGTTATTTTGTCCATTGGTGGAAGAGGGTTTGCTTGAGGATAGAATTACCGATGATATGATAGACAGATATCTTTCCGATTTAAAGCCTTATAATATAGATTCACTGGTGCTCGGCTGTACCCACTATCCTCTTTTATCCAATCCGATTAAAAGATATATGGGTGATGATGTAACACTTATCAATCCAGCCTATGAAACAGCCAAGGAATTAAAGCAGATACTTGACGAAAAGGGCTTATTGAACAGTAGAAGCAATGTTCCGTCATACGAATTCTATGTCAGTGACGGCATGGATAAATTCAAATCCTTTGCCGACAGAGTACTTCCGATAAATGTAGATACCGTAAATGTAATCGATATAGAAAGTTATTAATATGACTTAAGATTTGAGGTAGATTATGAGAGTTAAGGTTATTGTAGAAAGTTTGGATCAGGACGGAATAAAGAGCCGAAGTGAAAATACTGCTGTGATTTTTAAAGAAAATGAAGGCTACCGTCTTACCTACAGTGAAGATTTGTCGGGAGAAGGTAAGCTTACAAAGACAACTATGCATATAACACCTTCCGAGCTTAGAATTATCAGGCGTGGTGAATTAATAACAGATTTTATTTACGGTGAAGCTCTTATTCACAATACCTCTTACGAAACGCCATTCGGAATAATACCTATAACTCTTATAACCGAAAGCTATGAGTTTACGGATAAACTTCATGAGTCTGATAAAGGTCAGATAAATATTTCATCTTCATATACACTAGATATGGGGGATTCGCTTATGCCACCGGCAAGCATGAATATGAATATAAGTATTTTACAGGAGGAATTTCAATAATGAGTCAGGAACGAATCTATGATGACTTCTTTGGGATACTTACAAATCATGAAAAATTAAATGAGCTTACACCTCTGCCCGATTACGGAATACATGAATCAACGGATTATGAAGTTTTAATGCGTATCTTCGAGGAAATATATATCAATCCCGATGATACCATTGTAGACTTCGGCTGTGGTATGGGCAGAGTTTTGTTTTATTGCAATAACCGGTTTTTCTGTAACGTAACCGGAATAGAGAATAACAAAGAGGTATATAACGCTCTTTATAACAATGCCGAAAGCTATCACGTAAAGTTTATGGAACAGCGCGAAAAATTTTCCATATTAAATATGCATGCCTCCGAGTATGAAATTGCTCCGACGGATAATTTCTTTTACTTCTTTAATCCGTTTTCGGCAGAAGTATTGGAAAATATCATAAAAAAAATTATGAAATCCGTGCACGAAAATCTTCGCCAGATTACCATAATTTTATACTACTGCACATTTGAAATGATGAGCGTTATCCGCAAGTTTCCTCTCCGCCTCGAGAAGGTCATCAAGCTTCCGGGCTACGAAGAGGATCCTGACGAAAAAGCCTATATATACAGGCTGTAGTTATTTGATACTATATACAAACCAACCTGCCGCATCATCAATGTAATTATACAAATCCGCCGGCAGCTCGCCGTTGTTTGAAAGCACGTATGTTACTCCCAGTGTATCTAAGTCATCATGATTAAGATGAACCAGAAATGTATCACGTGCCAGTACAATCTCAAATTTATTATCATAATTTTCTTCTTCGGTTAAATCCACACAAATATGTGCATATCTGTTATATACCGATTCATATTGTTTTTCCGTATCGATAAGATGCCATCTGTCCATATCCGGATAAACATTTGTGGAATTAATTGTCGGTGCGCCGATAAGTAATCCGCAATTAACCATAGGAAGATAATCATTATCCTGGTCAACCACCCACAGAGCATGAGGATCCTTTTCGTGTATTTCACGCATCATATTTAAAACCGGTGTATCTTCAATATCATCCACACCTTTACGCACCGGATTAACAAAAATTCCGGACATAAACATAGTAAATATCATAACGAAACACCAGATACTTCTTATCCATTTATTATTAAAATGCCATATTCCCCAGAAAAGCAGAATAAAGATTAATGATGTAATTGCGAGCATCTTTATGTTATAGTAATCAGCTCTGATGGATTTGGCGATCCAGACGGTCATAAACGCTGTAAACAGAGAGAAAATTGTAGTCTTTATCCATCCGAAGCTTTCCTTTGAAAATATTGAAAGACTTCTGATAAGAAGCAAAATATTGCAAAATCCGAATGCAACAATCGTTCTGTCTGCCTGAGCATTACTTAATAGTGTAAACTTTGCCATTGTTTCAGGATATCCGAAAACAATCCATATCCCCAAAAATGAACTTACTATCAAAAGAATCACTGTAAGTGTATCTTTCTTCTTTGATGAGATGACATTATACAACGGAAAGATATAGCATATAGGAAATAAATCGATGAAAAACGACGAGCTGCATACATCCGCATAGGTTCCTTCACCAACTATTCCATACCAGATATTGGAAATATAATTAAACATTATATTGAGACATCCTCCCCCACGTTCAAAACGTGAACCCGGATATTCCGTATCCATAATCGTCATAAAGGCATCCTTGGATTTATTTAATATAGCCAAAATCATTGCGGCTAAAACGGCAGTAAGTATCAACGTCGAAACAATATCCACAGCATGGAGCTTGGTATCCTTAAAATGCTCTGTAATCTGCCAGATAATAAGTCCAAGCAGACAATATGCCAAAGGAACCTGCCATGCAGGGTACATAGTCATTATATATGTTCCGGCACAAATCATAATTAATGCCATATAAATAATCCTGCGAATTTTATTATCGTCAGTCAAATATTTATTAAATAAAAGAATCGAAAGCTGAATACATATGAGCATCTCCACTAAACAATTGGTAGCAAACCACCACTGAACTATCGGTGAAAATGCAATCATAATCGAGTAGGTAAGTGAAAGAAGCTTCCTGTCACCTGTTATTAATCTTCCGAACTCAAATGAAACACAAAGTAAAACTATTAATCTTCCAAACCAGTAAAATGCCATTCCGTTTGCAATCGGAAGGAAGAGATATCCCAGATAAAACGGTCTGAATATTGAAAAAATACTGAGCACCGGCTGACCGTATTCCAAAAATACATCGGTAATACTACCTCGAATAACAGAGCTGAAATAAGGAAATGCACCCTCAGGATCGTAGTACTGTGCAAAAAGCATAGGCGTTGAAACATAACATTCATCCGAGCGAATAGGGCGTGATTTTCCGAACAGTATACCGTTATCTGTTCCGCCTAATCGTTCCGCAAACAAACCGATTGATGAACCGGTAAGTCCCAATGCAACGATAATCACAAAGAGCGCAAATATAATTATATATCTATATCTGAAAATTTTTTCCGGAATACCTTTCATCATCTACTCCTCACTCGCAGTTTTAATTTATTCATTATTTTCGTCATCTGTTTGACTCTTAATACGAATTAATTCCATCTCGAAATCCTGACGGTTTTTCTGAACAATTGTCTGGAGCATAAGTCCCGTAAACAAACTTTGTATGGCTGCTATCATAGTAAAACCGCACACAATCAGGGTAGGGAAATTAGGAACCTCCCCTGTCTTTAAATATTCAACAAATACAGGAATAAAAAATCCAACCGCTATTACCGCAAGCAAAAGCGAGATAATGCCGAAGAAAACCATCGGCTTGTAGTTTCTGAAAAGTCTTCCTATTGTACGAAGCACCTTAAATCCGTCCGAATAGGTATTCAGCTTGGATACACTGCCCTCCGGTCTGTCACGGTACTCTATAACCACATTTTCGATAAACATATTTTTATCAATGGCATGTATGCTCATCTCTGTTTCAATTTCAAAGCCCTTTGATAAAACAGGAAAGGATTTAACAAATTGATAGCTGAATGCTCTGTAGCCTGTCATTATATCCTTGATGTCGCTTTTAAACAGGACATTAATGCTTTTTCTTACCAATGAATTACCCAAATTATGAAAAGGTCTTTTGTTTTCTTCAAAATATGTAGAAGACAAACGATCTCCCACAACCATATCAACCTTACGCTTAAGCACCTTTTCTGCCATCTCGGGAGCAAATTCAGCAGGATATGTGTCATCACCGTCCGTCATGATATAGCACTCCGCATCAATATCCCTAAACATACGCCTGATTACGTTTCCTTTACCCTGTTGATACTCATATCTTACGATAGCGCCTGCATTTCTTGCTATCTCATCCGTTTTATCTGTTGAGTTATTATCATATACATAAATAACCGCTTCCGGCAGTGCCTTCTTAAAATCGGTTACTACCTTTTCAATTGTTTTACTTTCATTATAGCAAGGGATTAACACTGCAATTTTATCCATGACAATTTGAACTCCTATACTTAAAAATATTCAGTATATCCTTAACAAATCCTGTTTAGTCTAATATAAAGACCTGCTTTTGTCAAGTATAGCCGGGATACCGTCAGATTATTCAAAATCACGTTTAATTAATTTCGGATAGCTTTTTCTCGATGGCTTTTGTGGCGAAGATCTGCGGATAGCGCATGATGTGTTTCTGGAGACCGTTGGGTTCATCGACATAGCAGATTCCGTATTTCAGGAGGAAACGGAAACGGTTGAAAGAGAAGAGACTGGTGACAATCCGTTTGGTCGGGGTGTCGAAGTTGTCCCGGTTCTGGAGGTAAGCATCGCTGGCAATGTAGGCCTCAACGTTGTTGTCGGCCAGAATCAGACGTTCTGTCTTGTATGAAAGAGGCTCGAACATCTGAAGGATCGGGAATGAAGTCTGACCATCTTCCCGGAAGCAGAAAGAAGAGAGT
>CALGGL010000366.1 GCA_937915975.1 uncultured Lachnospiraceae bacterium
GTCAGCAGTTTGAAGAATTGCCAACGACATATATTATTTTCATTACGGAAAATGACGTTGTAGGTGAAGACGAACCGATATATTTTGTGGAAAGAGTTTTCGTAAAAACCGGCAGATTATTTGGAGATGGGGAACATATAATATATGTAAATGCAGCACACAAAGATGATACAACCGAGCTTGGACGACTTATGCATGATTTTTTATGTATGGATCCTAATGATATGGTTAACGAGGTTTTAGCGGAAAAAGCAAGATATTATAAGGAAGATGAGGAAGGAGTGAAGACGATGTGTAAGGTGTTGGAAGATATGAGAAATGAAGTAAGAGAAAAAGCTATGGCAAAGGGGCGAGAAGAAGGAAGAGAAGAAGGAAGAGAAGAAGGTCTAATCCTTGCATATCTTCAAAATGAAATTTCTCAATCAGCCGTTATGAGGATACTGAATATTACAAATGATGAATTTGATGATTTGGTTTCATATTATAATCAGTAGTTGATGGTATACTTAAACTGGTACAGCCGGTACAAAAATATGCATTTTTGACTTGAGTTCAGCCCTAAAATATGCATTTTTATCTAAAAATGACATCTAAAATATGCATATTTGAATTGAAAACCCTCCGATTTTATGCTAAAATTTTCAAAAAAGGAGGTTTTTTATGCTTGAACGTAAGTTTTATAATGTTTTGTTGGAATGGAAAAACAAGAAAAAACAATCGTGCCTTCTTGTAAAAGGTGCAAGGCAAATCGGAAAAACATATATTATAGATTTGTTTGGAAGAGAAAACTATAAAAGCTATATTTATATTAATTTCATAGAGAATCCGCAGGCAAAGGATATTTTTGAAGGAGAACTGTCTGCAGAGGAAATATACAAAAGAATATCTTTGGTTATGCCTGAATCAAAATTCAATGAAAAAAACACCTTAATTTTCTTGGATGAAATTCAGGAGTGTCCAAATGCAAGAACAGCATTAAAATTTCTTGCTTTGGATGATCGATTTGATGTAATCGCATCGGGGTCGCTTTTGGGTATCAGATATAAGGAGGTTACATCTATACCTGTTGGATATGAAGAACAAATTGAGATGCATTCTTTGGATTTTGAGGAATTCTTATGGGCGATGGGATATGATAAGGAAAAGATAGCAGTTCTTCGTGAATACTTTGACAAGAAAGAAAAAGTACCTGATGCCATAAATGAAAAAATGCTTGCATTGCTTAGAGAATATATGGCTATTGGAGGCATGCCTGCTGTTGTAGAAACATTTGTTAATACTCATCATTTTGGTGAAGTACACAAGATTCAGCAAATGATCTTAGATAGTTATTATGATGATATTTCAAAATATGCAACCAATACAGAAAAACCTAAGGTGAAAAATGCATATCTGTCTATTCCAAAGCAGCTTTCTAAAGAAAATAAAAAATTTCAATTTTCGATTGTGGAAAACAAAGCAACAGCTCGAAAATATGAAAATAGTATTGAGTGGCTAAGGGATGCAGGCTTTATAAAAATGTGTTACAATGTTTCAACTCCTGATTTCCCACTTAATGCATATGAAAAAGATAATCAATATAAGATATATTCGTCTGATATCGGTATTCTTGTTGCAATGTATGGATTTGATATGAAAAAGGCGATTATAGATAATACAATTAAAGGAAATGTGAAGGGGGGTATATACGAAAATCTTGTGATAGATATATTAAGCAAAAGTGGACATAAACCAAGCTATTATCGTAATACCGATGGTTCATTGGAAATAGAATTTTTAATTACTGTTGATGCTAAGGTTGTTCCTATTGAGGTTAAAGCTAATAATAATTCTACCATATCACTTAATAGACTTCTTGAAAAAGATGATATACCTTTTGGGTATAAATTAATATCAGGTAATATTGGTATTAATGATAAAAAAATAGTAATGCCTCTTTATATGGCGATGTTTATATAACAAAACGCTGCAACGGTTCTGTTGCAGCGTTTTGCTGTTACCTGATTCTATTATATTTTATTTATCCCTCTTTTGATCAAGCATTGCACGAACCTGCATTGAAAGACCAAATAAGTGGATGAAACCTTCAGCATCTTTGTGGTCGTATAACTCACCGGTTGTAAATGAGGCAAGCTCCTCTGAATAAAGTGAGTATGGTGAAGTAGTACCTGCCTTTATAATGTTGCCCTTGTAAAGCTTGAACTTAACTTCACCGGTTACGCGCTCCTGAGTGCTCTCAACAAATGCCTGGAGTGCTTCACGAAGTGGGCAGAACCACTTTCCTTCATATATCATATCAGCAAACTTATCTGCGATAAGCTTCTTATATGCAAGTGTATCTCTGTCAAGGATGAGCTCCTCGAGCTGCTTATGAGCCTCCATAAGAATTGTTCCGCCCGGAGTCTCATATACACCACGGGACTTCATACCAACAACACGGTTTTCTACGATATCAACGATACCTACACCATGCTTGCCACCGAGTCTGTTTAACTCTCGGATTACATCTGCAACCTTCATTTCCTTGCCGTTTACTGCAACAGGATTACCCTTTTCAAATTTAACTGTTACATACTCTGCTTCATCCGGTGCCTTTTCAGGATGAGTACCGAGTACAAGAAGGTGATCCCAATTTGGCTCCTGTGCAGGATCCTCAAGCTCGAGACCTTCGTGGCTTATGTGCCATAAGTTTCTGTCGCGGCTGTATGAATGTGAAGCATCAAACGGAAGGTCGATGCCGTGTGCCTTACAGTAAGCAATCTCGTCCTCACGTGACTGCATTGTCCACTCAGGCTGTCTCCAGGTTGCGATAACTCTGATATCAGGAGCAAGAGCCTTTATATTAATTTCAAAACGTACCTGATCGTTACCCTTACCGGTAGCACCATGACAGATAGTAGTTGCGCCTTCTTTTCTTGCGATATCTACAAGCTTCTTAGCGATAAGAGGTCTTGCAAAGGATGTACCGAGAAGGTACTTGTTCTCGTATACGCAGCCTGCCTTTACGCCCGGCATAACGTAGTCCTCACAGAATTCATCTATTACATCAAGTATGTAAAGCTTTTCTGCTCCTGAGTACTTTGCTCTTTCCTCAAGGCCATCAAGCTCACTTTCCTGTCCGACATCAATACATACACATACAACGTCAAAATCATATGTTTCCTTTAACCAAGGGATGATAGCAGTAGTATCAAGTCCGCCCGAGTATGCAAGTATAACTTTTTCCTTCATTATAATTTCCTCCTTAAAATAAAAAATCACTGTACTCGATTATATACTATCAAAGATATAAATGCAATTATTTTTTTAACAAAATATGCATAAAACAATGAATATAATACGAAAAATATTCATAAAAATGTATAAAATTAAGAAAAAATACAAAAATATTCAAAAAATACTAAAAATATATTGCATATTTGACGATGCAGTTGTATAATGAGCAAAGTTTATCCTATTTAATTAGGAAGGAGAATGATTATGAGTACTAAGGTGTACATAGACGGACAAAGCGGAACAACCGGTTTACAGATCTTCGACCGAATCGGTGCGCGTACGGATTTGGAGCTTTTAAAAATTGCGGAAGAAAAAAGACATGATATAGATGAAAGAAAGAAGTTTTTAAATGAAGCGGATATCGTATTTTTGTGCCTGCCGGATCAGGCGGCTATCGAGTCTGTTTCACTGATTGAAAATGATAATGTAAAGGTAATAGATGCTTCCACGGCTCATCGTACCAATGACAGCTGGGTTTACGGATTCCCTGAAATATCAAAGGAAGCAAGGGAAAATATTGCAAAGGGAAAAAGAGTTGCCAATCCGGGATGTCACGCAACGGGAATGATTTCCACAGTTGCTCCGCTGGTGCGTATGGGGATTCTTCCGAAGGATTATCCTCTTACATGTTATTCGCTCACAGGATATTCAGGCGGTGGTAAGAGTATGATAGCGGATTATGAGGCGGATAATAAGGATGAAAAGCTTTTTGCACCGGGTATATACGGACGCACCCTTAAGCATAAGCATATACCGGAAATGCAAAAGGTAACAGGGCTTCTTTATGCACCTTGCTTTTTACCGGTTGTAGATGATTATTATAAGGGAATGGCAACTACCGTTATGCTTCAGAGCAGACTTTTAAACGGAAAGCCGACAGCTAAAGAAGTATGTGAAAGACTTAAGGAATATTATCAGGATGAGTTCTTTATTAAGGTAAGAGATTTTGAAGAAGAAAAGCCGGGAACCATATATGCCAATGTTTTGGCAGGAACCAATAACCTTGAAATTGCGGTATATGGTCACGAAGACCAAATCGCCGTAACGGCAATCTTCGATAACCTCGGAAAGGGTGCCTCCGGCGCCGCAGTCCAAAACATGAACATAATGCTGGGACTTCCTGAAGAGACAGGACTTATTTAAAGGTGAGAGTAGCGAGAGCGTGCCTGCGATAGAGTTATGCAGTACATCCTATATGCAGGTAGGGTAAGAATTATTTTAGAGAGGATGATGAATTATGAAGATAATAGATGGCGGCATAACAGCTGCGAAGGGATATAAATGTGCCAGCATGAGGGTTGGCATTAAGCCATCCGGAAGCAACAGGGATTTGATGCTTTTGGTAAGCGAGGTACCGGCAACCTGTGTCGGTACATTTACAAGAAATAAGGTTAAAGCGGCTCCCGTTAAGTGGGACATGAAGCTTGTGAATGAAACTAAAACAGCTCAGGCTGTGGTTGTAAATACAGGTATAGCCAATGCCGCAACCGGCGAGCAGGGCTTGGAAAGCTGTAAGCTTACTGCGGATGCGGTAAATGAGGCTATGGGTATAGCACCTGAATATGTAGTCTGCGGTTCGACCGGTGTTATCGGTCCACAACTTCCTATAGAAAAGATTGTAAACGGTGTAAAGGAGCTTTCGTGTAAGCTTTCCGATACACCTGAGGAAGCGGAAAATGCAGCTAAGGCCATAATGACTACCGATACACATAAGAAGGATATAGCAGTTGAGTTTGAGATATCGGGAAAGACCTGCCGTATCGGTGCTATGTGTAAGGGCTCGGGTATGATACATCCAAACATGGGAACCATGCTCGGTTATCTGATGTCGGATGTTAATATTGATTATGAGCTTGCACTTTCTACATTACGTGCTGTGATTGACAAGACCTTTAATATGGTTTCCGTTGACGGTGATACCTCAACCAATGATACAGTGATTTTTATGGCAAACGGACTTGCTTCAAATAATGTGATAGATGACAAAAACGGCGACGATTACAAGGCTTTTTATGAGGCGCTTTATACAGTGTGTGAGTTCCTTGCAAAGAATATTGCCGAGGATGGTGAGGGTGCAACAAGGCTTTTCACCGCACATGTAACCGGTGCTCCGGATTATGAAACAGCAAGAATTATTGCAAAGTCGGTCATTACTTCAAACCTTACCAAAGCGGCAATATTCGGTAAGGATGCAAATTGTGAGATCGGAAGAGCACACGTCTGAACTCCAGTC
>CALGGL010000367.1 GCA_937915975.1 uncultured Lachnospiraceae bacterium
CTTTCCCTACACGACGCTCTTCCGATCTGTCACCGGTTACACGGTGCACAACAACCTCCGGACTTATATTTTCCAGACATTCTATAACAAGTGATATATAGCTCTCCATATCCAAAACTTCAAACTTACCTTTTCGGTATTCGTCAGCAATATCTGTTCCTTCAAGGATATGCAGCAGTTGAAGCTTTATTCCGAAAGGCTTCCTATCGTTTACATATCTTACCGTATCAAGCATCATCTTACTTGTTTCATACGGCAGTCCGAGTATTATATGTGTTATGTATGGAATTCCTATATCATCCAGTTTTTTTACCACCTCATCATAAACCGATAAATTATAACCACGTCTTATATACTCTGCTGTTTTTTCATGAATCGTCTGTAGTCCAAGTTCGATCCAGATGAATTTATTAACAGCTTTTTCTTTCAACTCATGCAAAACATAAAGCACCTCATCATCAAGACAATCAGGCCTTGTTGCTATGGATATTCCAACCACGTCTTCATGCGAAAGTGCCTCTGTCCATATTTTTCGCAGATACCCAATATCTCCGTATGTATTGGTAAATGCCTGAAAGTAGATAACAAATTTATTGCCAAACTTCTTATCAAATCTATCAATACCAGCCTTTATCTGTTCGGAAACGATTGAATCTTTTACATCCACCGCAAAATCTCCGCTTCCGCCCCTGCTGCAAAAGATACAGCCGCGACTTCCGAGAGTCCCATCCCTGTTAGGACAGGACAGTCCGGCATTCACGGCTATCTTATAAATCTTTTCACCATATTTATTTTTAAAATAAGCATTTAAAGAGTAATATGGCTTACCAAGCCAATTATTAAATTCCATATCTACCACCTATACCTGTGAAGCTGACCTTGTTCCTCAAGCCCCGGAAATCCCTGCTGCCTCAATGCCTCATAGAGTATAACAGCCACCGAGTTGGACAGATTGAGCGAGCGCTCCTCCGGCATCATAGGGATACGTACACAGGTTTCCTTATTATCAAGCAAAATCTCCTCCGGTATGCCGGCACTCTCTTTTCCAAACATTATATAGGCATCCTCTTCATAGGTTACATCCGTATATGTCTGCTTTGATTTGGTTGTTGCCATATAAATTTTCGCACCGGGATTTTTATCCAGAAAATCCTGATAGTCATCATAGATGGTCACATCAAGCTTCTCCCAATAATCAAGTCCGGCGCGTTTTAACATCTTATCATTTATGCGAAAGCCCAAAGGCTCTATAAGATGAAGCCTCGTGCCCGTCGCAACACAGGTTCGTCCTATGTTACCTGTGTTCGCCGGCATTTCAGGCTCCAGAAGTACTATATTAAGCATTCTTTTCCCTCAGTCTGGTTATGAAATTATTTATTCTTCCCATAGCCTCTCGTAATTCATCTATGGAATATGCGTAGGAAATTCTAAGGAAGCCTTCTCCGCAGTCACCGAAAGCAGTACCCGGAACAACCGCAAGCTTCTCCTCCTGAAGAAGTCTTGTTGCGAACTCGTCGCTTGTAATTCCAAATTCCTTGATGCATGGAAACATATAAAATGCACCCTTCGACTCGAAGCA
>CALGGL010000368.1 GCA_937915975.1 uncultured Lachnospiraceae bacterium
TGAACTATAATACTTGCACAGGAATAGGTGTCAAGACTGTACGGTAAACCTTGTGATCGCCCAAGTACATTTCGAATGAAGTCTGTTACATTAACAGTACCAATCATCACACCAATAAAACCTTCCTTAAATAAAAACAAAAGCGGTGAAATGATAAAAACAAGCATTCCAAGATATATCGCACCGAGCTTTGCTTCTCTAAGGCTTATTATCTTATCATTGCCTGCATCATCCTTCTGCCACACGGAAAGCTTGTCATAGATTTCATCCGCTTCATCTATCCAGCCGTTTCCATCGGTATCATATTGGGATAATTCCGCAAAGCCGTTGCCGGTTTTTGAACCGAACATCTCACTTCCGTCATTAATTTGACCGTCTCCGTTTTTATCATAGCATAAAAAGCCTGAACCCTTGGATAAAAGTGATATACTATCCTTAGTACCGTCTCCGTCTATATCAAAGGACCACTTCTGATCACTTACAGATATAGGATTCGAATCAAGACTTATAACCAAAGGATCCGTCATAATTGCTTCCACACTCTGATTAACTATGTCGATGGATTCACAGTACTCCCTTGACATGGAAAGCTCCATATTAAAATCAAGCTCCCGTCCGTCGGCGGTTATCACCTTGCCGGTTGTTTCAAAGGACATACTTGCGCTCTCTTCATACTCAATACTGTAATAATCCGTTCTGCGCCAGTAATTATAATTTCCTCCGAAAGCTCCGGTTGTCAGGTCGAGCTGATTTCCCGATAGAAGCTTGTTTCTCATAGCCTTATCTCTCACACCTATCATAAGAGAAAGACTGTGCCGGAATTCAATCATAAAAATTCTTAATTGAAGTAAAAGATTTTCCCTGTCATCCTCTCTTACCTTAACTGCTGAAGGTAAGGTATTGGAATAAGGCTCACTTTTAAGAAGCTCGGAAGCATTTGAACCATTCTCTTCTTTCTGCATATCCTCCCAGCTTTTTTCATAGGTTGCCGAAAATGAATTCTCAGAAAAATTCATGGCACCTGTGTTAAGATTGGACATAATAGTCCCGCTTGTCTGCCTGTAGGTCCTTTTTTCAGAGCTTTTGGCAGACATACCTACCGAACTTTGGCTAATAATCATATTGTCCCTCCTTTTGCTACGCATGTAGGTACGAAGCAAATCAGTCTACTCATAGGAGGTAACTTCCTAAACAGTATATCGACTAAGGAGGGACAATTCTTAAGGACTATTAAGTTTCAAAAATTTACTTGTCGTGAAACGACTGTTTTTATGTCTGAACTGATTTTATATTACTTTTTCTTCATACGCTCAAGCACCATATCATAGCTGTCGTTTCCGTAATTAAGCGAGCGGTTAACTCTGCTTATGGTTGCCGTTGATGCACCTGTTTTTTCGGCAACCTCGATATATGTATGTTTTTCCTTGAGCATTCTTGCAACCGAAAATCTCTGGGCTATGGATAAAACCTCATTTACAGTACATACATCCTCAAAGAAATCAAAGCACTCATCAACATTTTCAAGTGTAAGTATAGCCTCAAATAACTCCTTTACACTATCATTTCTAATCGTCTTCCCCATTTAATCACCTTCTACTTATTTTCCTTCTGAACCCAGACTGCAACCGCTCCCCTGTTAACATAGAAATTACCGCAGCCGTCCTCATCTATCTTAATGTTATATCTGGCATTGCCCATAGCATCCGCAAAATGGCAGCCCGCAAACTGCTTACCGATATACATACGCTTGGTTCCGCCTGTTCCGTCAGATATAACAACGGCAAGACCGGACTCCTTGTGCTCCTCATCGCCTTCTCTTGTCCAGCCTATGCAGTTAGGATCATCAAAGTAATCGTGCTGTGGTCCGTACGCCTTAAGCTTTCTTAATTTGAGAAGTTTATCAAGCTCTCTCTTCTTTGACTTAATCTTTGACGACGGAATACCTTTGTAATCTCCATAGAATACACATGGATATCCATCCTGTCTGAGTAAAATAAGTGCATAAGCCATAGGCTTAAACCAATCCTCAACCCATGACTCAAGGCTCTGTCCCGGCTGGCTGTCGTGATTATCTACAAATGTTACCGCCATAAGCGGATTGATCCTGGTAAGGGTACCATCAAATATAGTTCTTAAATCATAATTACCATGAGCCTTTGAACAGTTATGGAAATTGAAATGAAGCGGAACATCAAAGAGCTTGACCATACCTTCAGTTGCTGCTATATAATCCTGAAGTAAATCAACATTCCAATGCCAGTACTCACCTACTGCAAATAAATCTTTACCTGTACCCTCTTCAACCTGCTTAAGCCAATCCTTATAAAAATACTTATTGATGTGCTTAACGGCATCAAGTCTGAAGCCATCAAGATTTGCAAACTCTGTATACCATTTGCCCCATCTTACAAGCTCTTCCCTAACCTCCTGGTTATCAAAGTCGACATCTGCACCCATAAGATAATCATAATTGTCAAGCTCCTTAGCCACATCCTTATCCCACTCCTTACCCTTAAATAAAAAGAGTGATTTTTTCGCTCTGTCCTGATCCCAATCTATTCCGTCAAAATGAGTCCAGTTCCATGTAAAATCCGAATACTTTCCCTTTCTTCCCGGAAATGTAAACTTCGACCACGCACCTATGGTTTTTGATTCTCCTACCATCTGATTGCGGCTGTTCTCATTAAATTCCTGAGCCGAAACCTCTTCCACCTCATCAGCTCCGATTCGATGATTGAGAACTATATCGGCATAAACATTAATATCCTTATCATGAAGCGCATTTATTGCCTCAAGATACTCATCCTTAGTACCATACTTGGTTGCTACCGAGCCCTTCTGCTTAAATTCTCCCAAATCATAAAGGTCATACACGCTGTAACCTACGTCGGTTGAACCACAAGCCCCCTTGTAAGCAGGTGGAAGCCATACAGCGGTTATTCCTGCGGTTTTAAGCTTTGCAGCATCCTCCTTTAATTCCTTCCAAAGGCTCTGATTGGCAGGTAAATCCCACTCAAAATACTGCATCATAGTACCATTAAAATCCATTATCATTCTCCTCCAAAATGTATAAAATAAAAATAATTTCTCATCTTTATCACTTTAATACTTTGAAGTACATTATATCAAAAAACAACAAAAGAGTAAAGACAAAGATACCGTACCGATTCTTGTTAGATGACTCAGGTACACGCATAGCACGCTGTCGCTTAACGCTATGCTTTGCACCTGAGTCATCTAACAAGAACCGGCACTATTCAACAGGTAAAATTATCTCAAGCTTAAAGTAGTAGTTTTCTTTTTCCTTATATGATGTAAGATAGCACTCGCCACCGTATTTTTCAGCAGTTTCTTTAATGTTTATAAGTCCAAAGC
This sequence comes from uncultured Lachnospiraceae bacterium, assembly GCA_937915975.1. Classification (GTDB taxonomy): domain Bacteria; phylum Bacillota; class Clostridia; order Lachnospirales; family Lachnospiraceae; genus Coprococcus_C. Next base: position 3,376 of record CALGGL010000368.1, read on the forward strand.
CATGGTTTGCTTTATCTTTTTTCGTTGTTATTATTATATTATCGCGTATATCAACTTCATTGAGTGTCTGATTAGTCTCGGTTATTATCATATAGTTTTCATTTCTTTTAAATGTCAGTTCAATATGTTTTTTATCTTCATCAAGCTTTTCCACTGCCTCTATTGCATTATCAAGTATGTTGGCAAGGATGGTACAGGTATCAAGTGCCGAAAGCTTAACACCCGAAAGCCTGCCGTCAACCGTAAGTGTTATACCCTTTTCGGTTGCCTTATTTTTCTTTTCCGAACATATAGCATCCGCTATCTCATCTCCCGCATGCACACTTGTGTCCGCCTGTTCAACCAGCTTAGCCATATCCTCGATGTAGCTTCCAAGCTCATCATATCTTTTACTCTTATATAACTCCTGCAGACAGTAGGTATGATTTTTCAAATCATGTCTTATTTTTCTTATCTCACGATTTGAAGCTATAAGTCCCTCAT
>CALGGL010000369.1 GCA_937915975.1 uncultured Lachnospiraceae bacterium
TACCACGCTGTCTGTAAAGAATATTGCCAGCCTTAACGAACTGACCGTCTGCTCTCTTTGCTCCAAGTCTTTTAGACTCTGAATCACGTCCGTTCTTAGTTGAACCAACACCCTTCTTATGAGCAAAGAACTGTAAATTCATCTTTAACATATTTACACCTCCTCATCGACTATTTACAAAGTCTCGGATTTATCCTTAAACTTTACTTTCAAATACTTATCGCCATACTCTTCTTTTATATCCGTAATACCGAGAGCAAGCGACTCAATCAGTAATTGTCCTTTTTTATCAGGCTCAGATGTGAATTTAAACTTCAATAATCCTCCGTCTTCATCTTCCTCGACATCAAATTGATTATCCGTCAGGCAGTCAATCGAATTAACGGTATTTATGGCTAAAACAGAAACCGCTGAACAAACAATATCTTTACCGTACTTTCCAAACATTGCATGTCCGCTTATGCTAAAGCCCTTATATGTTCCATCTGATTTCCTATAAAATATCGCTTTAATCATAATTTTTAATTAAGCATTAATTGCTTTGATTTCAACCTTAGTAAATGGCTGTCTGTGTCCCTGCTTCTTATGATAGCCGGACTTTCTCTTGTACTTGTATACAACAACCTTCTTACCCTTACCTTCGCCAAGAACAGTTGCCTTTACTGAAGATTTCTTGCAAGCTTCACCGCAAAGCATATCTTTGTCGTTATTAACTGCAACAACATCAAATGTAACTTCGTCGCCTTCCTTTGCGCCAAGCTTTTCTACATTAATGATATCTCCTTCAGCTACCTTGTACTGCTTACCGCCTGTTGCTATAATTGCGTACATATGGTTACCTCCTATTATCATTACTCGCCAGTTACGGTGATGCCCTAAATCAGAGCATACTTCTACCTTCCTGTGCGGCATACTCGAATAATATAACATTATGTAAATGAATTGTCAAGAAAATATTTACGTTTATTGCGGATTTGCAGGATCTATACCCTGCATATATTGCTGAAGGACCTGCTTGTTTGCCTCAATATCAGGTACAAGAACGGCCATACCATCCACATAGGTCGCCTGATAAGTGCCCTCGGCCGGAAGATAAAAGCTATTCATTCCTCCTCCTGAACATCTGACATAACCAAAGGCTGCTTTTAATATATTTCCTGTAGTCATATCAGTTATTATATGCGGTGCTACTCCGTTAAGTACATTAAAGCCTTTAAAAATATGGCCATGCTTAACCTTGTCAATAACAGCCATTATTACTGTACGCTGTCTGTTGGTTCTGTCCCAATCAGAGTTACCTACATATCTTATTCTTGAATATCCGAGCACCTGTCCGGGTGTAAGGTTATTAACACCCTCATGAAGATTCCATACCTCTACCGCTACTTCATCCGTTGTTCCAAGCTCCGGATGCTCATTAAGATACGCCGCTTCTTCTGCCGTAAGCTCAATATCGAGATTACCGACTGAGGTCATTGCCTCCATAAAACCGCCGAAATCCACTAATGCGTTTCCGTCTATTTTAATACCGAAATTTTCTTCTATTGTCTGATCGAGTAAATCAATACCGCCAAAGGCAAAAGCTGCATTTATCCTGTTTCCGCCATATCCGGGAATATTGACATATGTATCTCTCATAATTGATGTAAGCGTAACAGTATGTGAGCTTTTATTAATCGTACATAAAATGATCGTATCCGCTCTTTGCATACCCTGACCTTCACGGGCATCCTGTCCAATCAAAAGAATATTATAAACATCTCCTTTGAAATTATCATTTCTCTTTGAGACGTTTGTTTCCACTCGCTCCATTTTATTAATTGCCCGTACCGCAAGTCCAATTCCCAGTCCGCAGATACCAGTAACAATGATAAGAAGTATCACAACAAGTTTTAAAACAGGATGTTTTTTCTTCTTTTTCTTTTTTTCATTACCCTGAACCTGATTTAAATAAGGATTATATTCCTGATTCATATTCTTTGTTTTCTTTCTGCTATTTGATTGCATCTGTTGAGGCTTATGTTGCTGCCTTGGCTGCATCGGCTGCATCGGCTGAACCGGTTGCTGTTGCTGTCTCGGCTGTCTTGATTGCATCGGTTGAGCCGGTTGCTGTTGCTGTCTTGGCTGCATCGGCTGTACAGACTGTCTTGGTTGAATAGGATTCTGTATAGCAGTCTTATTTGTATCAGGCGCAAAGGCACTGTCGACAAAGGCACTGTCAACAAAGGCGCTGTCGGTAAATGCACTGTCATTTAAGTATGAGTTATCAGGTGCAAATGCACTGTCCTCAATATAAGAATTATCCCGCATTTGCATTTTAGCCCGTTCCTCAGCTCTGATTCTGCGTAATTCTTCTAATTGTCTAAGTTCTTCTTCCTTAGTCATATTATAATCCGGTACAATTTTATCAAAAAGCGATAATTGTACTTCCTTTCTCATTTTTAATGACTTCATTATATGACCATTATACAACTAAATCAATCTGTATATTGCTAA